>JBKBVC010000019.1:0-10375 GCA_046289805.1 Tabrizicola sp. | reverse complement strand
GTACCCGGACCCGTTGCCGGAACGCAGGCGGACAGCACGACGGCGCCAAGGCCAACAAGCATCTGACCCAGCGACTTGCGGGCCCGGCGAATAACGGACAACATGGTGGTTCCTCACTGTTGCAGTGCGACTGCGTTTGCGCGCCAAGGTAATGGGTTCGATGCGGGAAGTAAACTTGTGAGGCCGACCTCCGAGCCCCCTGATTCTCCGGCGAATCCCGGCCAGCGCGCCATTCCGCCGGGACTGCACTTCGTGTCGACGCCGATCGGCGCCGCGCGTGACATCACGCTGCGCGCGCTGGACGTTCTGGCGGGAGCGGATGTGCTGGTGGCCGAGGATACCAGAACACTGCGGCACCTGCTGGAGATCCACGGCATCGCACTTTCGGGCCGCCCGCTGATTGCCTACCACGACCATTCGGGCCCGGGGCAGATGCAGCGCCTGCTGGACCTCCTGGCCGAGGGCAAGAGCCTTGCCTATGCCTCCGAGGCGGGAACGCCGCTGATCTCGGATCCCGGCTTCGAACTGGCGCGGGCCGTGGCCGAAGCCGGGCTGCCGATGACTGCCGCCCCCGGTCCCTGCGCGGCGATCTGCGCGCTGACACTGTCGGGCCTGCCATCGGACCGCTTCCTCTTTGCCGGCTTTGCGCCGGCGGCACAGGCGGCAAGGCGGTCGTTCCTGGGCGAACTGGCGGGCGTGCAGGCCACGCTGATCCTGTACGAAAGCCCCAAGAGGCTGGCGGGCCTTCTGGCCGACATGGTCAGGGCCCTGGGGCCGTCCCGCCGGGCAGTGATCTGCCGCGAGCTGACCAAACGCTACGAAGAGGTGCTGCGTGGACCGATCGGCGACCTGGCGGCCGATGTCGCGGGCCGGCAGATCCGTGGCGAGATCGTCGTGCTCGTCGACCGCGCCTCGGCGCCGGAAGCAACCGAGGAACACATCGCAGCGGCCCTAGATAAGGCCCTGGAGACCATGTCCGTTAAGGATGCAGCAACATTTGTGTCGCAAACTCTCGGGGTGGCGCGCAAGATCGCCTACCGGATCGCCCTCGAACGCAGCAAGGTATGACGGCATGCCCTTCGACTTCATCGCCTCTCCCGTTGGCCGGGCCCGCTCGGCGCGCGGCAAGGCGAACTACCACGCAGGTCATGCCGCCGAAGCTGCGGTTGCCCGGCTGTACGAAGCCCGCGGAACGGCCATCTGCGCGCGGAACTGGCGCGGCCGCGGCGGCGAGATCGACCTGATCGGTCGCGACGGGGATGTGGTGGTCTTCGTCGAGGTCAAGCAAAGTCGCAGCCATGACCTTGCCGCCTCGCACCTGTCGCAGGCCCAGGTCGGGCGCATATTTGCAGCAGTCGATGAATTCGTGGCAGGTGAACCCAAGGGGCTGCTGACCGATGTCCGCATCGACCTTGCGCTCGTCGATGCCCTGGGGCGGATCGAGATTGTGGAAAACGCCTTCGCGGGCTGAATTGCATCTTCGCCCGCCATCGGTCATCACTCGGGGGCACAGGACGGAGTGAACCGATGCCCCTCAAGGTTGCCTTGCAGATGGACCCGATCGGGTCGGTCAACATCAATGCCGACTCGACGTTCCGCATTGCGCTGGAGGCCCAGGCCAGAGGTCATTCGCTGTTCTTCTACACGCCCGACCGCCTGGCCTATGTCGAGGGCCGGGTCCTGGCACGTGGCTGGCCGATCGAAGTCCGGCGCGAGGCGGGCAACCATGTAACCTATGGCGAGGAGACCGAGGTCGATCTCGGCGGGTTCGACGTGGTCTGGCTGCGGCAGGATCCCCCCTTCGACATGGGCTACATCACCACGACGCATCTTCTGGAGATGATCCATCCGAGGACGCTGGTGGTGAACGACCCTTTCTGGGTGCGCAACTCTCCGGAAAAGCTGCTCGTCCTGCGCTTTCCGGAACTTACGCCTCCCACCGCGATTGCCCGCGACCTGGGCACCATCCGCGCCTTCAAGGCCCGTCACGGCGACATCATCCTGAAACCGCTTTACGGCAACGGCGGCGCGGGGGTCTTCCGGCTTGACCCGAACGACCGCAACCTGTCGTCGCTGCATGAGCTGTTCATGGGCATCAACCGCGAGCCCCTGATCGTGCAGAAGTTCCTGCCGGCGGTCGAAAAGGGCGACAAGCGGGTGATCCTTGTCGATGGCGAGCCGGTGGGCGCGATCAACCGCGTGCCGCAGGCCGGCGAAACACGGTCGAACATGCATGCCGGCGGGCGGCCCGAGAAGGTGGGCCTGACCGAGCGCGACCTGGAAATCTGCCGCACCATCGGCCCTGTCCTGCGCGAGAAGGGCCAGGTCTTCGTCGGCATCGACGTGATCGGCGACTGGCTGACCGAGATCAACGTGACCTCTCCCACCGGCATCCAGGAGCTGGAGCGATTCGACGGCACCAACGCCGCACGCCGCATCTGGGAAGTGATCGAGGCGAAGCGCGCCTAGGTCAGCCCGCTGTCTAGGTCAGCCCACTGTCGGGATAGGCGCTGACCACGCGCCAGACGAGATCCTTCATCCAGCTCTGCTGTGCGGCCGAGGGCCAGCCCGATTCGCCCCGCAGTCCCGGGATCTCACGCGGGTCGCGGCCATAGATCACGGCGTAATGCGCCAGCGCGATCAGGAAGGCGCCCTTCGCATTGACGTGAATGTCGTCCTCGAACAGCTCCTGCATCCGCGACAGGCCCGGCGCCGTCCCGGCCTGGATCGCGTCATGGACCGCCGCCATGATCTTCGGCCCAGGGATCACCCGCATCGGCGGGCTGCCCTGCGGGCGATTGGCGTTCACGAAATCGGCGATGGATTGCCAGGCGGACATCTCGACATCCAGTCGCTTGCGGAACGGGATCATCTGGTCCTCGGACGTATCCCATTCGCTGGGCGTGCCGCTGTCGAGGCCGATCCACGAGGCGTAGTAGATCGTCTCGGCCCCCTTGCCGCCGCGCCCCTTCCTCCAGGCATGTTCGAACCAGGTCAGCGCAATCTTGTCGGCGTTGTGCCATTGCAGGGTCGAACGCACCGCCACGCGTTCAGTCAGCACCAGTAGATCGTACTTCGCGATGTCGCGCCGGGCATCCACCGGCAGGTTCAGGTCGTTCTGCCAGCGATGCTCGGCCGGGCTGCCAGGAATGGTCGACAGGTCGATCGCCATGCCGCGCGACTGCTGCCCGCCCGCTGCCCTGACCAGAATCTGCAGCGGATGGGGAATCGGGTCCGTCAGGCTGTGACCGGACATCACGATGCGCAAGTTGAACGGACGCTGGACAGGCGCTGCATCGATCGCCCCCGAAGCCAGCACCGGAAGGGCGGCAATGCCGGACAGCACGCTGCGGCGGTTCGGGAAATGCGGCACGGCAATAACCTTTCACTGGAATTGACCCTGCCAGACTACAGGGCATCGGCCAGGCTGGAAAGTCCCGCAGGCAGTGGGCAGAAAGGAAAAGCGGCGGAATGCGACCGTAGGGAGAAGCAGGCCCAATCCGCTTTCGAAAGGGTTGAACGCCGGGCGTTCCGGGGGGAAGTTTGCCGGCTTGCCGACCGCCCGGATGACATCTGAAGGTCCGGAACGGTCATCCACGACCGGAGGCGGGGATGATCGGCGCTGGCGGATGCGCGCCGCGCGCGGGTATCAGGCAAGGCCGTCTTGCCCTGTCCGTGGATGGTGTCGCAGTTTGCGCACCAGGATCAGGCTATAGAGAAAGTTCGGCAGGACAACCAGTATCGGCACGACATAGGTGCTTGGCGGCAGGGGCCCCTCGGGCAACGGGTGCGTCACGGTTTCTTGTGCGACAAGCAGGATGCCGAAGTTCCAGAACAGGTGATAGGCTATGGCCGTCCAGATGGATCCAGTGCGCAGCCTGAGTGCGCCGAGCAGCAGGCCGGTCATCATGGCCGCTGCCGCCTGTGCAGCGGCGAAGCGGATATCGCCAAGGGCGAAAGCATTCAGGACATGGATTGCCCCGAACAGCAGCGAGCTGATGGCAAGGGCGGGCCAGATGCTCAGACGCGACCGCAGCGCCTGAAACAGGATGCCGCGGAACATCCACTCCTCCGACACGGCGACAAGGGCGGCATTGAGTGCCAGGAACAGGACCGCCCCTGTCGGGGGCAGGCCGATCGCGAGAGCGATGACATAGAAGGGCAGCAGCGTCAGGATCGGGAACCAGACAACCCTGGCCACCGACCGAACCTGCGGCGGGTCAAATCCGAGATCGCGCCAACCGAAGGCACGCGTCGCAACCGCGAGGACCGCCAGGGCTGCCAGGACATTCCAGGCGATCCCGGTTGAGAGAAGGCCGACGATCTCGGTCGGCCCCGAGGCCTGCGGACGCGAGACGGCGCCGACGGCCACGGTGGCCACAAGCCAGGCGGCAAGCGTCAGGAAGGCTTTGGGCAGGCGGTTCGGCATCCATGTCCCGAGGCTTGGGCGGCTTTGTCCGGAAAATCCACGCCACGGGGCGAGGCGTTCCCGGTCGCGTGGACCGGTCGCAACGGAGTAAGCGCGCAGTTGCGCGGCGGCAAGGGCTCGAGCGCGGGGGACGACGGCCGCCCGCCTGGAGTCTTCAGAGCCGCAAGGGTATGCGTGGCGGAGTTACCCCTCGGTCGGGCCAGGAACCGCCGGATCCCGATCATAGGACTTTTGGCCTGTATCGGGGGCAGATCAGGAAAGGTAGACTGAGGACAGGACGAAACTCGAAGGCTGAAGACCATGGGGCCACAGGCTGAAATCCGCCCGCTGCACTCGGCCCTGATCGTGGACGACCATCCCCTGTTCTGCGACGCGCTGTCGATGACGCTGAAGTCGGTGGCCGACATCGAAGAGATCGAGACGGCGGACCGGCTGGAGACGGCCATCCGCCGCATCGACCTGAGCCCGGCGCCGGATGCAATCATCCTTGACCTGAATCTGCCCGACGTGAACGGGATCGACGGCCTCATCCGCCTGCGCCAGGCAGCAGGCGAAGTACCGGTGCTTGTGGTTTCGTCGCTTGCCGACAACCGGGTCATCGGTGCTTGTCTTGCGGCGGGGGCGGCGGGCTTCGTGCCAAAGCATTCACGCCGCGAGGTGTTCCGCGCCGCTTTCGACGCGCTGCGCGAGGGCAGGCGGTTCCTTCCCGAGGGCTACGAGCCTGTGCCGGAAGGAAAGGCAAAGGGCACGGCCAGGGAGGAGGCCATCGGTCGGCTGGCGCTCTTGACCCGGCAGCAGGCGAAGATCCTGCAACTGATCTGCGAGGGTCTGCTCAACAAGCAGATCGCCTATGAACTGTCGATCGCCGAAACGACGGTCAAGGCCCATGTGACCGCGATCATGCGCAAGCTTGGCGTGCAGAGCCGCACTCAGGCGGTGCTGATCGCGCGCGAGACGAATTTTTCCAGCCTGATGCCCGAGGACGGCTGAGCAAGCCCGGAATCCCTTGCCCGCAGCCGCAGGCGCGCCTTAGCATCGGTCCGGAGAGAAGGAACAGATGATCGCGCCCGACAGCCTGGTTCCCGCCGAAGTGCTGACCGTGATGCCGCGCGCCCACGCCGGGGCGCGCGACCCCGCGGCGCTTGAAAAGCTGGCGCGGGACCTTGGGCCGGGGCCCTTTGCGGCGGTGATCCTGTTCGTTTCGCCCGAAGCCGACCGGCAGGCGCTTGCCGCCGGGCTCGACGCGGCCTTTCCGGGTGTGGCGGTGACCGGCTGCACCACGGCGGGCGAGATCTCTCCGGATGGCTATTGCGAGGGTGAGATCGTTGCCGTCGCCCTGCCCCGGTCCTGCTTTGCCGTGGAATGTCTGGGGATCGATCTGAACCACCTGGACGGACAAGAGCTGATCGGCCGCCTGATCCGGGCGCGGGCGGGACTTTCGCGGCTGCATCCAGGCTGGGAGGGCGAATTCGCCTTCGTCATGGTCGATGGCCTGTCGATCCGCGAGGACGAGCTGACGGCGGCGCTGGGGCCGGGCCTTGGTCCGGTGCCGCTGTTCGGCGGCTCGGCCGGAGACGGGACGCGCTTTGCCCAGACCTTCGTGCTGCAGGACGGTCAGTTCCGGCAGGGCTGGGCGGTGCTGATGCTGGTGCGCACGTCCTGCACGGTGAAGGTCTTCAGCCTGAATCACCTGAAACCGACCGAAAGGCGCATGGTGGTGACCGGAGCCGACCCGGCACGGCGCGTCGTCCACCAGATCAACGCGGAACCCGCAGCGCAGGAATATGCCCGGCTTCTGGGCAAGGATCCGGGCCAGCTGACGACCTTCACCTTCGCGGCCCATCCGGTCGTGGTGCGGATCGGCGGCAGCCACCATGTCCGGGCGATCCAGCGGATGGCCGACAATGGCGATCTCGTCTTTTTCTCGGCCATCGACGAGGGGCTGGTCCTGACCCTGGCCGAGCCGCAGGACATGGCCTTGCATCTGGAGGCCGCGCTGGCCGAACTCTCGGCAGGCGGCAGGCCAGCGGCGATCCTCGCCTGCGACTGCATCCTGCGCCGGATCGAGGCGATGGAGAAGCAGCGGTTCGGCGCGGTGTCCAACCTGTTGCAGCGGCACGGCGTGGTGGGCTTTTCGACCTATGGCGAGCAGCTGAATTCGATGCACGTCAACCAGACCATGACCGGGGTCGCGATCTACCCTCCGAAAGGCGCAGGATGATCGAGACGCTGATAAACCCGGCCGACAGCGCCGAGCGGCGCGCCGAAAAGCTTCTGACCATCGCCGAGGCGCTGATGCGCCGGGTGGAGCAGGCCACTGACGACAGCGGCGCGGCCTATGCCCAGTTCCAGCGCGCCGCCCTTCTGGAAGACCAGGTCCGCGAGCGCACGCATGACCTGGGCCGCGCGCTGGATCTGCTGAACGACTCGAATGCGCGACTGGCCGAGGCCATGCGTGAAGCGCAGACCGCCCGGCAGAACCTCTCCAACGCGATCGAGACCGTTCAGGAGGGATTTGCCCTTTTCGACCGCGACGACCGGCTGGTCATGTGCAACAGTCGCTTTGCCCAGCACATGCCGGACGTTCATGCCCGGCTGCAACCGGGCCTGTCCTTTGCCGATTATGTGGCGATGGTCAGCCAGTCCCCACACCTGGCCCTGCCGGAGGGCGAGGGCGCTCAGGATTGGGCGCTGGCGAGGATGCGGCGGCACAAGGACCGGCATGTCATCTTCAACTTCCGGATGTCCGGCGACCGCTGGGTCCAGGTCAGCGAGCACCGCACTGCGGACGGTGGCACGGTGGTCTTGCAGACCGACGTGACCGACATCATCCGGGCGGAACGGCACGAGCGCGGCAAGCTTCTGGACGATCAGGCCCGGATGATCCGCGCGACGCTGGACCACATCAACCAGGGCGTCGGCATCTTCGACGCCGAGGCACGGCTGGTCGGATGGAACCAGCGGCTCGGGACGCTCCTGTCCCTGCCGATGGGTCGGCTGCGGATCGGAGCCTCGTTCGAGAACCTCTTCGGCCGCGTCGGCAGCGAGATGGAATTCGTCGGCATCGACGCCCCCTCCCTTATGGCCTGGGCTGCGGCGGCGGGAAACCGCGCGCCCCTGAGGTTCGAGATGCGCCGCGGGATGGACCTGATCCTCGATGTCTTTGCCCAGGGCATGCCGGACGGAGGGTTCGTGTTCAGCCTGACCGACGTTACGGCGGAACGCGCCGCGCTTGTCGCTCTCAGTCGGGCCAACGAGACGCTGGAGGCCCGCGTGATGGAGCGGACGCTGGAACTGGAGGACGCGCTGGCCCATGCCGAGCGTGCCAACGCCAGCCGCACACGCTTTGTGGCGGCGGCGAGCCACGATCTGCTGCAACCCTTGTCTGCGGCAAAGCTGTTCATCAGCTCCATCAGCGGCGAGGGACTGGAGCCCGGTGCCCGGGTGGCGCTCGAGAAGGCACAGAACGCGCTGCTGTCGGTTGAGGGAATTCTCGACGCGCTTCTCGACATCTCGAAACTGGAATCGGGAAAGGCGGCCGTCAGCGTGAGCGCGGTGCGGCTGGATCGCCTGCTGCGCACCCTGTCCGAGGAATTCGCGCCCGTTGCGGCGGCGAAGGGGCTCAAGCTGGTGGTGGTCCCGTGCAGTCTCCTTGTGGAAAGCGACCCGGCTTACCTGCGGCGGATCCTGCAGAACCTGATCGGCAACGCAATCCGCTACACCGAGCAGGGCCGTGTTCTCGTGGGCGCGCGGCGGCGCGGCAAGGTGGTGCGGATCGAAGTCCGCGACACCGGCCCTGGAATTCCCGAAGAGGCGCAGAACGACATCTTCAAGGAGTTCCACCGTCTGAACGCCCGCGCCTCGGCCAGCGAGGGGATGGGGCTGGGCCTCGCCATCGTGGAACGAGCCTGCGCCCTTCTGGGTCACCCGCTGGGCCTGCACTCAGAGATCGGGCGCGGGACCTGCTTCATGGTGCAGGTGCCGCTCTCGGATGCGGGAGACGCGGTGCCCGGTCCCGTCGAAAGGCCGGACCGGCACCCGGGGCCGGTCGCAGCAGACAAGATCGCCTTTCTGGTCGAGAACGATGCCGAGTTGCGGCGTGCACTCGGTCTGCTGCTCGAACGGTGGGGCATGACGGTGCTGGAGGCGGCCTCGGGCGAGGAGGCCCTGGCGCTGATCGACGAGATCGGAATCCTGCCCGACATCTTCATCGTCGATCACCAGCTGGGCGACGGGGTGACGGGGATCGAACTTCTGGACAGGATCCGGGCGGCGCATGGTCCGGTTCCGGCGCAGCTGATCACGGCGGACCGGGGCCGGCAGGTGCAGGCCCTTGCAGACCGCCAGGGGATCCCGGTGCTTTACAAGCCGATCGACCCGCGCGCCCTGGAAGCCGTCATCGCGCGGCTTTGACCTCCTTACGACTTAGGCAGCATATCCGCAGGCCGACGCACGTCCTAGTCTGCACCGGCAAGAAGGGGGAGTCTTCCATGCAACTGAGCGACACCCGCGAGATCAAGGCGGACCCGAAGGTCGTCTGGGACGCGATCCTGAACCCGGATGTGCTGAAGGAGTGCATCCCCGGTTGCGAAAGCCTGGCCGGCTCGGTCGCCGAGGGCTACGAGGCTGTGGTCAAGCAGAAGGTCGGCCCGGTCTCGGCCACCTTCACCGGCCTCGTGCACTTGTCCGACATCGTCGAAGGCCGGTCGCTGAAGATCAGCGGCGAGGGAAAGGGCGGGGTCGCAGGCTTTGCCAAGGGCGGCGCAACCGTCAGTTTCGAGCCGATCGAAGGCGGCACGCGGCTGACTTATTCGGCCGAGGCCAATGTCGGCGGCAAGATCGCCCAGCTGGGCAGCCGCATCATCGACAGCTTTGCAAAGAAGCTGGCTGACGAGTTTTTCTCCCGGTTCCAGGCGGCGGTCGAGGAACCGGAAGTCGAAGTTGTGACCGAAGAGGCTGTTGCCGATTCGGGAGAAAAGAAGAAGGGTTGGTTCAAAAGACTGATCGGTTGAACCGGCACATACCTAGGACGACCCAGGGAGGAAAAGGATGACCAAGGTCTCGATGACCGTGAACGGCAAGACCGTTTCCGGCGAGGTGGAAGGGCGGACGCTGCTGTCCTCCTTCCTGCGCGAGGGGCTGGGGCTGACCGGCACCCATGTCGGCTGCGACACCAGCCAGTGCGGCGCCTGCGTGGTGCATGTCGATGGCAAGCCGGTGAAAAGCTGCACCGTCTTTGCCGCCGACGTGGCCGGGGCTTCGATCAAGACGATCGAAGGCATGGCCAATGCAGATGGCTCGCTGTCGGTGATTCAGCAGGCCTTCCAGGACCATCACGGCCTGCAATGCGGCTTCTGCACGCCGGGCATGGTGATGTCGGCAGCCGCCTTGCTGGCGGAAAACCCCAAGCCGACGGAGGCCGAGGTGCGCCACTACCTCGAAGGCAACATCTGCCGCTGCACGGGCTACCACAACATCGTCAAGGCCGTGATGGCTGCCTCGGGGCAGGACGTCTCGGCCCTGGCTGCGGAATAGGGGGGGAAGATGCCGAAGGATACCGGAATTGGCGCATCCATGAAGCGCCGCGAGGATGTCCGCTTCCTGACGGGACGCGGGCTCTATACCGACGATATGTCGCTGCACGGCCAGGCCCATGCGGTGATGGTGCGGTCCACCGTGGCGCATGGCCGGATCAAGTCGATCGACACCACGAAGGCGGCGGCGATGCCGGGCGTTCTGGCCGTCTTCACCGGCGAGGACTTCAAGGACGTGGGCGGCAACCCGGCGGGCTGGCTGATCAACAGCCGCGACGGCACGCCGATGCGCGAACCCAAGCGCCCGGTCCTGGCGTATGGCAAGGTGCGCCATGTGGGCGACGCCTATGCCGCCGTGGTGGCCGAGACCCTGGCCCAGGCCAAGGACGCGGCGGAGCAATTGGCGGCAGAT
>JBKBVC010000429.1:0-2180 GCA_046289805.1 Tabrizicola sp. | reverse complement strand
TGGCCAAGGGCCAGAAGGCGCAGGGCGCCGACGTCATCTACGCCGCGGCCGGCGGCACCGGCGTCGGCGTCCTCCAGGCGGCGGCCGACGAGGGCATCCTGTCGATCGGCGTCGACTCGAACCAGAACTACCTGCACCCCGGCAAGGTGCTGACCTCGATGCTGAAGCGCGTGGACAATGCCGTCTACGAAGCCTTCAAGGAAGGCGAGAACCTGACCCCCGGCATCAACGTCATGGGTCTGGCCAACGATGGCGTGGGCTATGCGATGGACGAGAACAACGCCTCGCTGGTGACGCCGGAGATGCAGGCTGCCGTGGATGAGGCCGCAGCCAAGATCAAGTCGGGCGAAATCGTGGTGCACGACTACATGTCGGACAACACCTGCCCGGCCGCCACGTTCTGATCGGCTTACAGCCTGAGACGGATGATGCCGCGCCAATCCCTTGGCGCGGCATCTTAGCAAGGGGCGGACGCATGAAGCCGCGCGACAAGCGGCAGGGTCCGGCGACAGGGGGTAGACATGGCTGATGCAGCCTACGCCATCGAGCTGAAGGGCATTTCCAAGGCCTTCGGTCCGGTTCAGGCGAACAAGGACATCAACATCGCGGTGCCAAGGGGCACGATCCACGGGATCATCGGCGAGAACGGGGCGGGGAAATCCACGCTGATGTCGATCCTTTACGGGTTCTACAAGGCCGATGCCGGCCAGATCTTCGTCAACGGCCGGCTGACCCCGATCCCCGACAGCCAGAGCGCCATCCGCGCCGGCATCGGCATGGTGTTCCAGCACTTCAAGCTGGTGCAGAACTTCTCGGTGCTGGAGAACATCATCCTCGGCGCCGAGGAAGGCCAGATGCTCAATACCTCGCTGTCCAAGGCGCGGAAGGAGCTGGAGCGGCTGGCGCGGGACTATGACCTGGAAGTCGATCCCGATGCGCTGATCGAGGACCTGTCGGTGGGGCACCAGCAGCGGGTCGAGATCCTGAAGGCGCTGTATCGCCAGGCCGACATCCTGATCCTGGACGAACCCACCGGCGTGTTGACCCCCGATGAGGCTGACCACCTGTTCCGCATCCTGAAAGGGCTGAAGGACCAGGGCAAGACGGTGATCCTCATCACCCACAAGCTGCGCGAGATCATGGAGGCCACGGACAACGTGAGCGTCATGCGGCGCGGCACGATGGTCGCCACCGTGAAGACGGCCGAGACGTCCCCCGAGCAGCTGGCCGAGCTGATGGTGGGTCGCAAGGTGCTGCTCGAGGTCGACAAGGCCCCGGCGAAACCGGGCGCGGTTGTGCTGAAGGTCGAGAACCTGCGGGTCCGCGACGAACACAAGGTCGAGCGCCTGAAGGGCGTCAGCTTCGAGATCCGCGCGGGGGAGATCCTGGGAATCGCGGGCGTGGCCGGCAACGGGCAGACCGAACTGCTGGAAGCCCTAGGCGGCATGATCCGCGCCACGGGCAAGGTGACGCTGAAAGGGGCGGATCTGCCGCTGTCCGGCGCCGGGGCCGACGGGCAGAGCCGCCGCCGGGCCGGCATTGCCCATGTGCCCGAGGACCGGCACCATCATGGTCTGATCCTGGACTTCACCGCCTGGGAGAACATGGCCTTCGGTTACTTCAACGACCCGGACTATCAGAAGAACGCGCTGTTCATGGACAACGACGCCCTGCGCGAGGACACCCGCAGGAAGATGGAAAAGTTCGACGTCCGCCCGCCCGACTGCTGGCTTGCGGCGAAGAGTTTCTCGGGCGGGAACCAACAGAAGATCGTCGTCGCGCGCGAGATCGAGCAGAACCCGGCGCTGCTGCTGATCGGCCAGCCCACGCGCGGGGTGGACATCGGCGCGATCGAGTTCATCCACAAGCAGATCATCGCGCTGCGCGACGCCGGCGCGGCGATCCTTCTGGTCAGCGTGGAGCTTGACGAGATCATGAGCCTTTCGGACCGCATCGCCGTGATGTTCGACGGCCGCATCATGGGCTTCCGCGACCCGGAGAAGACGGATGAGCGGGAACTCGGCCTGTTGATGGCCGGGGTGACAGGAAAGGGGGAAGCGGCATGAGCCCTGTCCGCCGTCCTACCCCCCTCCCCTCCTCACAGAGGGGGAGGGGATGTGCTACATGCGCGCCGTCGCAGGAAATGCCTGACGGATCGTCCGGGCACCTCCCTCCCCCCG
>JBKBVC010000428.1:0-2180 GCA_046289805.1 Tabrizicola sp. | reverse complement strand
CACAACCCGCAGCGCCGACTGATCCAGCCGGCGGAGGTGACTTCGGCCGCGCTCTGGCTGTGCACCGCGGGGGCCGAGGGCATCAACGGGCAGGCCATCGCCATCGCGGGAGGAGAGGCATGAGCGAGGGATCGAAACGCCGCCTGAAGCTGTGGATCCGGCTTCTGTCCGTCACCCGCTCGGCCGAATCCGAACTTCGCGAGTTTCTGCGGGTGCGGCACGGGTCTACCCTGCCCCGCTTCGATGTGATGGCCACGCTCTACCGCCGGCGCGAGCCCTGCAGCATGAGCGAGTTGAGCCGGATGCTCCTGGTCTCGAACGGCAACGTGACGGCGGTGGTGGACCGGCTGGAGGCGGACGGTCTGGTCGTCCGGCGCCCGTCGGAAAGCGACCGGCGCACCGTGCTCGTATCGCTCACGGCCGAAGGTCTGGCGCATTTCGAGACCCTCGCCCGCGAGCATGAGGCCGAAGTGGCCCGGATCTTTTCTACCCTCAGCGACGCCGATGTGGACGCGCTGACCGACATCCTGAAAAGGGCGATGAAGCGATGAGCCGGCTGACTCGCACCGAGCTTTCCAACCTGAAGCCTGCGCATTTCCTGTGGCAGGTCCGCGACCGGATCGGCACCGTCCGGCTGAACCGTCCAGACCGGAAGAACCCGCTGACCTTCGACAGCTATGCCGAGCTGCGCGATCTGTTCCGCGCCCTGCCCTATGCCACGGATGTCGATGTGGTGGTGCTGGCTTCGAACGGAGGCAACTTCTGTTCCGGCGGCGACGTGCACGACATCATCGGCCCGCTGATCGGGATGGAGATAAAGGACCTGCTGGCCTTCACCCGGATGACCGGGGATCTGGTCAAGGCGATGCTCGGCTGCGGCAAACCGGTCATCGCGGCGGTGGAGGGAGTGGCGGTGGGGGCTGGGGCGATCCTGGCCATGGCCTCGGACCTGCGGCTGGCGACGCCGGATGCGAAATGCGCCTTCCTGTTCACCCGTGTCGGCCTGGCCGGCTGCGACATGGGCGCCTGCGCCATGCTGCCGCGCATCATCGGGCAGGGGCGGGCGGCCGAGCTTCTCTATACCGGGCGCACGATGCGGGCCGAAGAAGGCCATGCCTGGGGCTTCTGGAACGCGCTGCATGCCCCCGAGGCACTGGACGAGGCCGCGATGTCACTCGCCCGGCAGCTGGCGGCGGGGCCGACCTTTGCCCATGGCATCACCAAGACCCAGCTGAACCAGGAATGGAACATGGGCCTCGATCAGGCGATCGAGGCCGAAGCACAGGCCCAGGCGATCTGCATGCAGACGAAGGACTTCGAACGGGCCTATCGGGCCTTCGTGGCGAAGGAAAAGCCCGTGTTCGGAGGGGATTGAACCCATGGCCGGATCCGTGGACCGCAGTTTTCTCGACTGGCCCTTCTTCGAGCCGCACCACCGCGATCTGGCCGCCCGGTTGGAGGACTGGTGCGCCACCCATCTGCCCGTGGCGCATGACGATGTGGACGCCGCCTGCAAGGCGCTGGTCGCGCAGCTGGGCGCGGGCGGCTGGCTGCGGCACACCGGGGCGGCGGAAGGCGAGCGGCTGGACGTGCGCACGCTCTGCCTGATCCGCGAGACGCTGGCCCGCCACGACGCCCTGGCCGATTTCGCCTTTGCCATGCAGGGGCTGGGCATGGGCGCGGTCTCGCTGTTCGGCACGGCTGACCAGCGCACCTGGCTGGATCGGACCCGCATGGGCACCGCCATTGCCGCCTTCGCATTGACCGAGCCGGGGTCAGGGTCCGATGTCGCCGCAACCGCGACGGTCGCGGAACGGGTCCAGGGCGGCTGGCGGCTGAACGGATCCAAGACCTACATCTCGAATGGTGGCATCGCCGACGTCCATGTCATCTTCGCCCGCACTGGCGAGGCACCGGGCGCGCGCGGCCTGTCTGCCTTCCTGATGCCCGCCGACGTGCCGGGCCTCAGGGTGGTCGAGCGGATCGAGGTCATGGCCCCGCATCCGCTTGCCACCCTGCACCTTTCCGACGTGGACCTGCCCGACGAGGCCCTGATCGGCCGTTCGGGCGAAGGCTTCAAGCTGGCCATGTCGGTGCTGGATGTCTTCCGCCCCACGGTCGGCGCCGCCGCGCTGGGCTTTGGCCGCCGCGCGCTGCAAGAGGCCCTGTCCCGCGTGACC
>JBKBVC010000427.1:0-2196 GCA_046289805.1 Tabrizicola sp. | reverse complement strand
CCAGGTGGAGCCCGAGGTCAGCTCGTCGCGCTCCACCAGCATCGTGTCCCAGCCGGCTTTCGCCAGGTGATAGGCGATCGAGCAGCCGACGGCCCCACCGCCGACGACAAGGGCTTTGACTTGGGTCTTCATCGGTCGACTCCTCATCCGGGGTTTGCGCCTTTTATCTGCCAGAGAGGCGGCAATGCGGAAAGTTCGACCCGACCTAAAGCGGTGGAAAAGCGACACGGCCGGATCCATCGACGCGCCCCGAGGGGAAACTTGACGCAACGGTGCCGCCGCCCTAGCGTGACAGACCATGTTGCGCCTGCGACGACCAGACTTGCGGCCGGTCTACTGGGGGCTTCTGGCCCCCTTCGTCTTCCTGTCGCTCGTCGCCTCGGTGCTCATGCCGGCGCGGGCCGTCGATGGCACCGGCTCTTTCGTGCTCTGCTCCGGCGATGGACCGATGCGCATGGCCATCGATCCGGTGACCGGCAAGCTGACGCGGATGTCCGGGGATGGCCCGATCGGCACGCCGCGCGACGGCTGTGCCTGGGCCTGCGCCCAGGCCCAGGTCATGATTCCCGCGCCCATGTCGGCGGCTGTCCCGGCGCCTGTCCTTGCGCCAACCCAGGCCGCTCCCCCGCCTGCGTTGCTTCTGGCCGAGGCAGGGATCACCGGCCTGCCACCGGCAACGGGGCCCCCCGCCGCACTCTGACGTTTCCGACTTTCGCAGAAACCTCAGAGGGAGGATATCCCATGGCCGAACAAGCCTTCGGGGCAGATGCCCCGGCGACGCCCAAGGGCGTCAACAAGCTCTATTTCGCCGCCTGGCGCTGGCACTTCTATGCTGGGCTCTATGTCATTCCGTTCCTGATCCTGCTTGCCGTCACCGGGGCGCTGATCGTCTGGTTCACGGCGATCGCGCCCGAATACGGCGACCGGATCTCGGTCAGCCCCGCGGCCACCAGTCTCTCGGTCACCGAACAGATCGCTGCCGCCGAGGCTGCCCATCCGGGTGCCAGGGCCGACAAGTTCATCACGCCCTACGATGCGACCACGCCGTCGCTGGTGCGGGTGCAGACCGATACCGGCGCGCGGATGCTGGCGGTTGATCCCTATCGTGGCACGATCCTTTCGGACCGCCCCGAGGACGGCACCTGGAACGACTGGCTCACCAACCTGCACGGAGAGCTTCTCTGGGGCGGCAACGGCGGCTGGGGAGATCTTCTCATCGAGATCGCGGCGAGCCTCGGGGTTCTCATGGTCGCCACGGGCCTCTACCTCGCCTGGCCGCGCGGCGGCAGCGGGCTTCGCGACATGTTCGTCCCCGCGCTGTCGGCGAAGGGCCGCGCCTTCTGGAAGTCGCTGCACCTGACGACGGGCACCTGGATGTCGCTGGTGCTCGCCTTCTTCCTGCTCTCGGGCCTTGCCTGGGCGGGAATCTGGGGGGGCAAGTTCGTGCAGCCCTGGTCCACCTTCCCGGCCGAGAAATGGGACAACGTGCCCCTGTCGGATGCGACCCATGCCAGCATGAACCACACAGCGCGCGAAGAAGTGCCGTGGGCGCTGGAGCTCGCGCCGCTGCCGCAATCGGGCAGCCAGGCGGGGGTCCAGCTTCTGCCGGAGGGGACGCCGGTGGTCTTCGAAACCGTCGTCGCCGGGGCCCGCGCGCTCGGCTTCGACGCCCGCGTGCAGGTCACCGCGCCCGAGGGCGAAACCGGCGTCTGGACGTTGAGCCGCGATTCGATGAGCTATGACAGCACCGAACCCACGGCCGACCGCACCGTTCACATCGACCAGTACACCGGCCGGGTGCTCGCCGACGTGCGCTATGCCGACTACCCGATGGTGGGCAAGGCGATGGCGGTCGGCATCGCCCTGCACGAGGGCCAGATGGGCCTCTGGAATGTGGTGCTCAACTGGGCCTTCTGCGCCCTCATCGTGCTGGCCTGCACCGCCAGTCTGGTGATGTGGTGGAAACGGCGGCCGGCCGGGGCCGCGCGTCTCGGCGCGCCGCCGATGCCGGCCGACGTGCCGCTGGTGAAGGGGGCGCTTCTCGTCACGCTGCTGCTGTCGTTGGCGTTCCCGGTGCTCGGGCTCACGCTGCTGGCGGTGCTGGCGCTGGACGTGATCCTCGTCTCGGCGATTCCGCCCCTGCGGCGCGCGCTGTCCTGAAGGGCCCTGATCCCGGCCGGCCGGTCCGGCCGGGAT
>JBKBVC010000018.1:1539-10576 GCA_046289805.1 Tabrizicola sp. | reverse complement strand
GCATCCGCAATTTGGATGGGTGCAGGAACTGCACTGGGTGCGCCTGGCCCCAGTGATACCTGTCATGCGGGTCGCCGTCCGGCCGCCGGACTTCCCCCTGCCGGTTGAGGTCTACGACGTGGAACGGATCCGTGCGCGATCGGCCAGAGACCCCTGGGACTTTCCGTGGCTCGACGACTGACGGGTTCATGTCGGCCGTCCGGACTTTGCTGCTCTGCCGCACGCTTGCCGTATCGGCCGAGGGCCAACGGTTTGGCCAGGCTCTCCCAGCGACTGCGTTTGCACTGCGGCGCTCTCGACTCCAATCGCGTATGGATGCTCTTGAGCGCAGGGCCAGATGAGCTTCATTGCTGGCCACCCGAGTCAACGGGTGCGGTGGAAAGGCGTATTCCGGCATCAAGCAAGGACCGCAGCAGCGCAGCCTCTTCGGGCGGATTGGCGACCAGCGAAAGCCAGTCGTCGGTCTGCAACGCGGCCTCCACCGCCAGCTGGTGCCTGCGATAGAGACCCAGCCGGGGATCAAGCTCCGACGCGCCGTCTCGCAGCATGCGCAGGTTCGCGGCGGCGTCGAAATCGCCGGCCTTTGCAACATGATCGGCATAGCCTTCAATCAGCCAGTCGGGCGTCCGGGCATAGCGCCAGCGGCCAAGGGCCGCGACCTGCTGCACATGGGTGATCTCATGGGCGATGAAATAGGACAGCGGCCGGTCTGCCAGCGAAAACCGCCAATGCGGGGGCGGGATCACGGTGTTGCGGTCGATGTCGGCGGGGCGGATGAAGATGTTGCCGGTCAGCCAGACATCGGTGATGCCGCCGAAGCCCGCAGACCAGCTGCGCCCGAAGACGTGCAGCCTCCAGGTCTCGTTGCACAGATACACCCGGTAGGGTCCCGCCGGGGGCAGATCGGTCGTGGCGATCCGCCGCTGAACGTCGGCGAGAACGGCGAAGACGCCCTCAGGAAGCGGCCGGTCGGATCGCAGCTCGATGTCGCCCCACCGGGTCTCGTAGGGAAACAGCGGGTCGGGCCAGAGGGTCAGGGCGATGGCGGCGATCAGACTTGCCGCCGCCGCCCAGCCAAGGGGTCGGACCTGCCCGTGCAGCAGCGCGCGCAGGGACAGCTGGTGCTTCTCCATCGCTTCCTCCCGTGTCACAGCGGCTGGACGCAGGCGGGTGACAGGGTGGCGTTGCCCGCCGTCTCCAGCACCTCGGCCTGCGGAGGACCGGGCGGAACGCCATCGGTGGCCAGCGGCCGAACCAGTCGGATCAGCGCATCGGCAAACGGGTCGGGCTGTTCCACCATCGGCGCATGGGCTGCCTCGTCGAGGTAGACGAAGGCCTTGTAGGGTGCGCAAATCGCGTCGAAGTAGTCGCGCACCAGCTGATGGTTGACCTGCCAGTCCTGCCTGCCTTCGATGAACACGACCGGCACTTGCCAGGCCGTGCCCCAGCGCAGGGCGTCAAGGGCGACCAGATCCGGGTCAAGCGGCAGATAGGGCGTTTCATCCTCGGCCATCAGCGTCCAGAGATCGTGCCAGCCATAATCGGGCGACACCATTGCAATTCGGATCAGCGCCGAGGCGAGGCTCTGGTATCCGAAAACCCCTTCTCCGAAATGGGCGTTCCAGCGGTGGCGGGTGGAGTGCTTGTCCATCACCGTCGCAGGCTCGGGATAGGGCGCCAGCGCCTCAAGTTCGGCCACGGCTTCTGTCAGCCCGATCTGCCGGGCGCGCATCAGCGTATGGGCATAGCCCAGCCGTTCGCTTTCCAGCGTATCGATCGCCTGCCCGGTGCCGACATAGGCCGAGAAACGGTCGGGGTGCTCCATCACCGCGGCAAGGCCGATCATCGAGCCCCAGGAATGGCCGAGAAGCACGATCCTGTCCTGCCCGAAGCGGGCGCGCAGCAGGTCTGTCATCTCGATCACGTCCGCCACCATCCGGTCGAAGGACATGGTGGCCGCGATCTCCTCGGGCGGGGTCAGGGCATAGGTCTTGCCCGCGCCGCGCTGGTCCCATTGGACGACAGTGAAGTGATCCTCCCACCGGTCCTGAAAGGCGTGCGCGATCGGCAGCATCGGCGTCCCCGGACCGCCGTGCAGGTAGAGAAGGACAGGGTTGTCCCGGTCTCGCCCCCGGATGTTGATGACCTGCGGGATGCCTCCGATCATGACAGCTTCGGTCAGTTCGATCCCGTTCGGACTGTCGATCCGTCGACGATCCGCAATCTCGTCCCTCAGGGCCTGAACGCGCAGAACCCCGACAGTCGCCCCGGCGACGGTCAGGGAAAGCAGTCCCGCAGCACAAAGCATGAGGATTCGGGGAAGGCGGCGATGGAAGGCAGGCATGGGTATTCGGTCCTTGGCTCCTGGTGTCGCCCGACCGTGCCCTGACCGGCCCGCCGTGCGCGACCGGGTCTGAGGACTCGGACGTTCAGGACAAGCGAAGGCGAAGCGTCAGAGCCTGCGCTCCATCAGCGGCAGCATCCGCCCCGGGATGGCATCCGAGGGCGCCTGGCCCAACCAGCGGAAACCCTGGCGCTCGTAGAACCCCCGCGCCTGCGGATCGGCCAACACCCGCAGGCTGCGCGCGCCGTCTTGCTCCGCCTAGGCAACACAGGCCGCGACCAGGGCCGCGCCGACCCCCTGCCCCATCGCCGCGGGATCGACGAACAGGTGGCCCAGCTCGGCCACCCCCTCGGCATCCGGCGCCAGCACTGCCGCGACACCGGCGGTCGCCCCGTCCAGTTCGGCTGCCAGCACTCGTCCCTCGGCAAACCATTCCGCCCGCAGGGCGAGCTTCGGCGCAGCCAGCGCCATGAAGGCCGCATCATAGCCCCAATGCGCCTTGGACCGGATCGAAAGCGCGTGGAGCGCGTCGGCCTCTTCGGCGCGAGCCGGGCGAAGGCGCATCGCCCCGGCGGTGGCCGAGGCGGCCCCGCCGTCCTCCTGCCGTGTCACATAGGCGGCTAGCGCGGAAAGATGCTGCTGCCAGCCGGCGCGATGCGCGGCGGCGATGGCCTCGGCCCCCTGCCCCAACGCCTCCCAGCCCGCATGCACAAGACGCAGCTGCGTGCCGGTGTCCTTCGGCTCCAGCGTCAGGGTAACGTGCGTTTCTGCCGGCCAGTCCGCATCGGCCCAAGACAGCACCAGCCGCCGCGGCGGGGCGATCTCGATCACGCGGCCTGCGGTCACGATCTCGCGGCCGCCGTCGCGCCAGACCTCGCGGAAGCCGCCACCCGGCCGCGCGTCGAGCGTCATGTGCGCCCCGAGCCACGCCCGCACCGCATGGGCATCCGTGAGGCAGGACCAGACCTGCCAGGGCAGCGCAGCGATCGCGATCTCCAGCTCCACACGGCTCATGGCCCTGCCTCCCATTCCGCCGATGCCGTCACCCAGCAGCCCGCCCTCTCGAGCCCTGCGGCCAGACTCCCGACCATCTCGCGCAGGTCGGCCTCGGCCCCGTCGTGCATCGCCTCGGCCACGAGCAGGGCCCGGCGCGTGCCTGAACAGACCGCCGCGACCGCGCCCTGACGATGCACCCAGCGTCGCGCATGGGCAACCCCCGCAGCATCGCGGAAGATCACCTCGCCGTGGTCGGGATGCTCGATCGCCCCGCCTAGGGTGGCGAAGAGCTCTTTGCCCGTAGCATGGTTCGCCGACAGATCGGCCGCGATCCGGCCGAGGCCTTCGACCTGAAGCATCCCGGCCCGCAGCATGGGGAAACGGACGAAGAGGTCGGGGTCATGCGCGAAACGGGTGGTCATAGCCGGACCTCCTGCCCTTGCGGCCAGCTCAGGATCAGGATCCCGGCACGCGGGCCGCCCCGACATACCAGAGCAGGAACCCGCCCACGGTCGGGACGACCGCGTACCAGGCGACCGCGGTCAGGGCGACGGGTGGCAGGCTCGGGCCCGCGCCCTCGGCCAGCGCAAGCGGCAGGGTCAGCAGAACCCCGAACCCGGTCATCGCCGTCGCCTGCTGCAAGGGCGCAAGCGGCGTGCCCAACCGCTTCTGCATCAGGATGAAGGCGCTTTCGCAGAGGACCGCGCCAAGGGTCAGGACGATTCCGGTCGGCGAACCGGGCCCGCTGCTCTGCCAGGCGATGGCCATCACGCCCAGCGTCGCGCAGGCGATCGCTCCCGCCGTCCGCAGGCTCGGTCGTTCACCAATCACCAGGATGGCAAACAGCGCCGTCACCGCCGGCAGCGTCCCGATCACCACGCCCGCATCGGCGGCTGGAAGGAAGCGCAGACCCGAGATCAGCAGGACCGTTTAGCCTGCGCTTCCCGCACCGGCCTGAAGCGCCAGAAGGCCCCAGGTCCGGCACCGCAGGCGCGGAAGCCGCGCGCCGCCCACCGCCATCAGCCGGATCAGGATCGGCAGCGCCAGCGCGAACCGCAGCGCGCTGGCGGCAAAGGGCGGGATCGCGTCGGCGATCAGCTTCGAGGCGATGACGGTCGTTCCGACGGTCGACATCGCCAGTGTCAGTAGAGGGTAGCCCAGCCTGCGTTCCGTCATGTCGGTTCCTCTCCGCCTGCCCGCCATCTGGCCGGTTGCCGATCCGGCCGCCTTGAACGAAATTGCCGTTCCCGAGGCCCCGACGAGAGCCCGTGCGAGGAAAGGCCATCCCGGATGCGACGGTCCGGTGCGACAGGGCCGGACGAAGTCATCCGCCCCTTGCGGACGACGATGACGGGCGTCCTGGCGGTCGAGGCCGTCTCGGCGCGTGTCTTCGTGCGCCACAGCCACGACGAATTCGGCATCGGCGTCGTACTGTCCGGCGCGCAGGATTCCGCAAGCGGTCGCGGGCCGGTCCGCGCCGAGCGCGGTCAGGTCATCACCGTCAACCCCGGCGAGGTGCATGACGGCGTGCCGGTGGGAGGACCGCGGCACTGGCGGATGCTCTATTTCCGACCCGAGGTCCTGGCGGAGGCCCTTGCGGCGATCGGCTGCGCGCCCGGTTCGGAACTGGCTCATCCGGTGCTGGACGGCCCCGGAACGGCGCGCCGGTTTCTCGGCCTTCATGCCGCGCTGATGGGCGGGTCCGGGTCTGCGCTTGCGGTCGAGAGCCTGCTGGACGAGACGCTGGCCGGCCTGACGGCGCCGCAGGGATTGCCGCCCACCCCGTTCATGCCGTTGATCCAGCAAGCGCGTCGCATGATCGACGAGGACCCGGCCGCCGACTGGCGGCTGGCCGATCCGGCCGGTGCCTGCGGGCTGGGTCGCTTTCACTTCCTGCGCGCCTTCCGCGCCGCCACCGGGCTGCCGCCGCATGCCTATCGTGTCCAGCGCCGCCTGCACGCGGCGCGCCGGCTGCTGGCCCAGGGCGTACCGCCGGCGGAAACCGCCGCGGCCTGCGGCTTCGCCGACCAGTCGCACATGAACCGGCATTTCCTGCGCAGCTACGGCTGCACGCCCGGCAGGCTGGCGGCCCAGCTCAGCCGGGCCATGATCTCGCGAGCAAGGGCGACATAGGCCGCCTTCTGCGGCTCGGGCACGTCGGGCTTCCACAGCGCGGCGAGTTCGACCACCGCCGCCTGGTCCTCGGCCACGAAGGCGCGGGCAGGCGCTCGGCCTCGAACGGGTGCAACCCCAGCGCCTCGCAGGCCGACCGGGCGGCGCGCACCGAGGACTCGAAGGTCTCGCGGATGATGTCGCGGTGGCGCGATCCGCATCGTCGATGGCGACGATCAGCAGCTTCGCCTCGTGGATCCCCGCCGCGTGCAAGAGGTCAGGCCGCGTCGCATCGCCGTAGAAGGCCCGCACAGCGAAGGCGCGCAGGGTTTCCAGTTGTTCAGCGGAATGGTCGAGCACGGTGGTCTCGTGCCCCCCCGCCAGCAGGATGCGGTTGACGATCCCGCCGAAGCGGCCATGTCCGGCGATCAGGATGCGTGCCGGCCCGTGCACCCGGTCGGCCTCGCGCGCCGGCCGACTGTCAAGGCGCGGGCGGATCGCCGGTCCCAGGCGATGAAGAGCGCGGGCATCAGCATCATCGACAGGGTGACGACCAGCGTGAGACGCGGCGCCAGCCCCTCGGGCAGCACGCCCTGGGTCAGCGCGAAGGCGATCAGGACAAAGCCGAACTCGCCCGCCTGCGCCAGCCCCAGCGCCAGCAGCCAGCCCTGTGCGCCGCCCAGGCGGAACACCCGGGCCAGCGCCAGCAGAACGACCGCCTTGGCCGCGATCACCGCCAGCGTCAGCGCCATGACCTGCACGAACTCCGACGTCAGCAGGCCGAAGTCGATGCTTGCCCCGGCGGTGATGAAGAACAAGCCCGGAAGCTGGCCACGGAACGGGTCGATGTTGCTTTCCGGCTCGTGCCGGTATTCGCTGTCGGCCAGCACCGCGCCGGCTAGGAAGGTGCCGAGCGCGGGCGACAGGCCCACCAGCGTCATCAGAAGCGCGATGCCGATGACGAACAGCAGCGTCGTGGCCACGAAGATCTCGCGCAGTTTTGCGGCAGCGATGAAGCGGAATACCGACCGCGTGCGGAAGGCCCCGCCCGCCACCACCGCGCCGATGGCCGCCGGCGTGACCAGCGCCGCCGCCCAGCCCGGCAGGCCCACCACCAGCGACAGATCAGCGCCATGACCGGCCTCGCCATGATGCCCCGACCCGGCCACCGCCAAGATCGGGATCACGGCGATGTCCTGGAACAGCACGGCAAAGCTCGCCTGCCCCCGTCGCCTTTCAGCAGGCCCTTCTCCGCCAGCGTCTGGAGCACGATGGCGGTCGAGGATATGGCCAGGATCAGCCCCACCGCCAGTGCCACGCGCCAATCGGGCCCTAGCGCAAGCCCGCCCGCAGCGATCAGCCCGGCTGTCAGCCCCACCTGCGTCCCGCCCGGGCCCGGAAGCCGCGCGCGCATGTCCCACAGCATCCGGGGCTGCAACTCCAGCCCGACCAGAAACAGCATCATCACCACGCCGAATTCGGCGAAATGCTGGATCGAGACCACATCAACGCGCAGAAGGTCCAGGATCGGCGCCAGCGCGATGCCCGCGATCAGATAGCCCAGCACCAGCCCAAGCCCTGTCCGCGTGGCCAGCGGCACGGCGATCACGCCCGCGATCAGGAACAGGAATGCCAATAGCAGGATGTCGGGATGCGATCAGCCCTCGTGGATCGGCAGGGTGTCGTGGGTCAGGATCGGGCGGGCGCAGGCTCCATCGCCCATGCGCCCCCGGCCCAGGCGGAGAGCAGCCGGGCGAAGCCCGCCGCATGGGCATCGGGATCGGTGCGCAGCGCGCCGTGCAGGACATGGGGCGCGGCAAATCGCATCCCGGACAGCCGAGCTGTCTGCTCGAAGGGCGTCAGGAAGGTGCGGATCTCGAGATGGTTGTGCCCACCCGGGGCATAGGCGGCCTCTGTCCCGCCGGTAGTGACGGCAAGCTGCAACACCTTTCCGCGCAACCTGTCCCCGCCCGTGCCATGGGCAAATCCGTGCTTGAAGGTCAGGTCGAACCATTCCTTCAGAAGCGCGGGGCAGGATACCAGAACAGCGGGACTTGCAGCACGATGGCGTCATGTGCCACCAGCCGCGCCTGTTCCGTCGCGATGTCGATATCGCAGCGGGGATATTGCGCATAGAGGTTGGCGCGGGTCACCCCGGCCATCGCCTGTGCCGCCGTCCACATCGCGGCATTGACGCGCGAGGCGCCAAGGCCGGGATGCGCCATCAGATGCAGGACGGGCGCCATGGAGCCCCCTTCAAAGGCACGTTGATCCGTGCATCCTCCGGCATGATTGCAATGACCAGGGTCGCGCCCTCGGCGCCACCCTTGCGCCCGACGACCACGAAGGGTGTGCCGCGGGTATTGACGAGGATCTTGCCCGCCTCGACCAAGGCAAAGCGGCTTCGCCCGTCATCGGCCGGGTAGGGTTCCGGTTCGTCCCCATCACGGAACACCATGCGCGCGCCCAGAGGCGTGCCGTCGCCGCCGGGCGCAAGGAAAGCGACCTGGAAATGTCCATCGTGCAGGGCATGGGTGTCGAGCGCGTCGAGATCGACCGTGCCGACGCGCGGCTCCTCGGCCAGCGCGGTCGCGGCAAGAGCGATCAGGGGAACCCAATACTTCCTCGTGACATCATCCCCTTCACATTGCGGATTGCAGCACGCCGAGGGCAGAGTCGGCGACGGCGCGGTGCACCTGCGGCCCGGCCGAGACCGACCAGAAGCCGAAATGGGCGTTCGGGTCGCGCCCTTACGGCACGGGCCGCGCCGGAGCGAGCGGGTTGGCGAAGTCGAAGAAGTCGTAGGGCCGATAGGCTTCGTCAAAGACGGTGGCGCCCACTTCTCCGGCCCGCGCGAAGGCCGAGGCAAAGGCCTCCGCCCCGTCGAGCACGGTCACCTGCACGCCGTTCGTTGACAACACCAGCGCCCAGGCGCGGATCGCGTCGTTCATCGCCTCGGTCGCGGCGGAGGCCTTTGCGGCCTTGTTGGTCCCGGCGTAGAGCGCGGCCGCGCCCATGTCGGGCAGCGCGCCCACAAGGATATGCCGCGCCCCCGCGCCGATCAGGCGCTCTGCGGCGGCGCGCAGGTTCTGTGCGGGCGGTTCGGCTGCGATATCGGGCTGGCCGTAGTCCAGCCAGTTGCCGATGTCGTGCCCCCGCCCAGAGGATGTAGAGCACCGGCGGATCCGCAGGTCCTGCCGAAAGCGCCGCCGCGACCCGGCCGCGAAGGCCCGGCAGCGGCACATCGGCAGACAGTGCCAGCGCCCCGCGCAGGGGTTCGGTGATGATCCACCAGCCGATGATCGCGCCGCCCATGGCATGGTTGTCCTCGGCCGCCAGCGGCACGCCCGAGAGGGTGGAGAGCTGTTCGATCCAGCTCGGACCGCCGGTCCAAAGGCCGCCCGCGAAGGGCGGGCTGGGCGGGTGACGGAAATCGGTGAGCGGACCCCAGCGGCCCTGGTCGGACAGACCATCCCCGCGGACGATGAAGCGCGAACAGGGCAGCATCGGGTCGGCCTCGGTTTGCGGCACCGGCGCGGACGCCGGTGTGGTGGACAGAACGGATCGGCGGGTCAGCAAGGCACT
>JBKBVC010000018.1:0-1529 GCA_046289805.1 Tabrizicola sp. | reverse complement strand
GCGGTCCCCCACGGAAGTGTTTCCGGGCCGTGGCGCGGGCGGGGATGCGCCCCGCGCCTGCGGTTTCAGCGGCCCAGCGTCTGCACCACCAACTCGGCGGCGGCTCCGCCCGAGAACTGCTGCTGGCCGGTGATCAGGTTGCCGTCGCGAATGGCGAAGGGCTTGAACATCGCGTTCACGATGAAGTTGGTGCCCTCGATCTTGCGCGCCTCTTCCTCGATCCAGAAGGGCTGGATCTTCCGGCCCACCCATGCATCGGCGAAGGCTTCCTCGCTGTTGGCGAACCCGGTCCAGGTCTTGCCCTTGACCAGAAGATCGCCGTTCGAGAGCCGGGTCTTCAGCAGGATGCAGGTGCCGTGGCAGACGATCGAGACGATCTTGCCTGCCTCATAGGCCCGAGCCACGAAGGCGTGCAGCGCGGTGTCGTCCATCATCGTGACCATGGGCGACTGGCCGCCGGCGAGGAAGACCGCGTCATAGGCAGTCGGGTCCACCTCGGCGATGGATTTGGTGCCCTTAAGGAGGGCGGCGTGTTTCTCGGACTTCTTGAAGCCCAGCGAAATCAGGTCATGCGCGGAATAGCCCGATTGATCCTCGGGGTCCGAGAAGCCGTCGGCCACCAGATCACCGCCCCTGGGGCTGACGATCTCGACCTCGTAACCCGCTTCCGCGAAGGTCCAGTAAGGGTGCGTCAGCTCGGCCCACCAGAAACCGACCGGCCAGCCGGTGGTGGGCGACACGCCCGGGTTGGCGGCGATCATCAGCACCTTCTTCTTCGTGTGCACGTCAATGGAGGCAGACATTCATTATTCCTTTCAGATGGTTGCGGTGTTCGGATAGACGAAGCGCGCGATCAGCGGCGTCAGGCGCGGCATGATCACGTAGGTCATGAGGCCGACCTGGATCGTGACCGTGACCAGCACACGCAGCGCCAGCGGCCAGCCGGCCATCAGCGGGCCAAGGGTCAGGTTCAGGGCCAGCACAAGGCAGAACACCACCGCGGTCAGCACCAGCGCCATGCGGTGGGGCGAGGGCTGCGCCACCTTCGTGCCCGGCGGCGGATCGAACCAGAATTCGAGGCCCGTCATCCGCTCCCACGCCGCATTGGCGGCGAAGAGCGGTTCGGCCTCCTCCAGCATCCGCGCGCGGAACGCCGACCGCTCGAAGGCCTCGAGAGCCTCGAGACTGTCGAAGCGGAAGACGCTGCGATATTCGCCCCCCGGCGCCGCTGGGCGGTGGAATTCGCTATAACGGTCCGGCCGACACGCTCTATTCCTTTGCCGGTCCCGCCGACCAGGGCGTTTCAGGACCGATCGCGGTTGCCGCTGATTTCAGCTGCAGCGTCGCCGATCCGTGCCTGGCGGGCGTCGTGCGCGGCAAGGACATGGTCTACGAAAACCAGACCTATGGCACGCGGCTGACCAACATGGTCGTCAATGGTCGGTTCACCGGCAACCGGCTGGAAATCGACCAGCTGACCGCGACTGCGGGCGAGGGCAAGGTCGAAGCGAAGGGCTATATCAGCCTGG
>JBKBVC010000426.1:0-2208 GCA_046289805.1 Tabrizicola sp. | reverse complement strand
AGAAATACTGGTCGGACCCCTGGCACTGGGCCCAGGCGGCGATCGTGGCGGCCTGCCGGACGCATGGCGTACTGCCGGTGGACGGACCGTTCGGGGATTTCAGCGACGACGAGGGCTTCCGCGCCCAGGCGCGGCGCTCGGCGACGCTGGGGATGGTCGGGAAATGGGCGATCCACCCGAAGCAGGTGGCGCTGGCGAACGAGGTCTTTACCCCCTCGGAAGCCGCCGTGCGCGAGGCGCGCGAGATCCTGGCCGCAATGGAGGCCGCGAAGGCGGCGGGCCAGGGGGCCGCGGTCTACAAGGGCCGGCTGGTGGACATCGCCAGCATGCGTCAGGCCGAGGTCATCGTGCGACAGGCGGAGCTGATCGGGGTCTGAGGCGCCGTATCAGAACAGCTTGCCGCCCAGCGGCACTTCCTGATCCGGGCCGATCAGCACCACCGCGCCCTCGGCATCGGGCAGGCCCAGGACCAGGACCTCGGACAGGACAGGGCCGATCTGGCGCGGCGGGAAGTTGACCACGGCCAGGACCTGCCGACCGACCAGCTCCTCGAGCCGGTAATGTTTCGTGATCTGGGCCGAAGATCGTTTCTCCCCGATCTCCGGCCCGAAATCGACCCAGAGCCGGTAGGCGGGCTTGCGCGCCTCGGGGAAGGGTTCGGCGCGGGTGATGCGGCCGACGCGGATGTCCACGCGGGCGAAGTCGTCGTAGGTGATGGTCATTTGCCGAGTTCCCGTCCGCGGTCGGCGGCGGCCTTCACCGCCCGGCGCATCAGGGCCGGGAAGCCCGACTCCGGGTCCATCAGCACCGCCAGCGCCGCGGCCGTGGTGCCGCCGGGCGAGGTCACGTTGATGCGAAGCTGCGCGGCGCTTTCGGGGCTCTGATAGGCCAGTTCCCCCGCCCCACAGACCGTGGCACGGGCGAGTTGCATGGCCATCCCGGCGGGCAGGCCCTCGGCCTCTCCGGCGGCGGCAAGGGCCTCGATCAGGTGGAAGACATAGGCGGGGCCCGAGCCCGAGACGGCGGTCACCGCGTCGATCTGGTCTTCGGAGGTGAGGTCAACCACCTCGCCCACGGCGGCCATCAGATCGCGGGCAAGCGCAAGGTCGGCGTCCGACACATGGGCATTGCGACAAAGCGCAGTGATCCCCCGGCCCACCATCGCCGGGGTGTTCGGCATGGTGCGGACGATGGGGGTGCGGGTGCCAAGCACCTCCTCGAAGGTGGCGATCTTCGTTCCGGCGGCGATCGAGACGAAGAGCGTCCTGCCGTTGCCCAGCGACTGAAGGGCCGGAAGTGCTTCGCCCATCATCTGCGGCTTGACCGCCAGAAGCGCAACGGCAGGCGCGGGCGGCACGCCCTTGTTCAGATGAACGCCGGTGCCTTTCAGCCAGTCGGTCGGGTTCGGCTCGATCACCCAGACCGAGGAGACCGGCACCCCGGCAGCCAGCCAGCCGGTCAGCAGCGCCGTGCCCATCTTGCCGCAACCAAGCAGCACCAGCCCCTCGCGGGTCACACGATCCAGGTTCATCCGATCCCCCTTTCGAACCGGAGGCAGGTTAGGCGCGGCCGTAGGCCTCGGCAATGGCAACCTTCATCGCCTCGGCCGGGGACTGGTCGCCCCAGGAGACGAGCTGGAAGGCCGGGTAGAACCGTTCCGAGGCGCTGACCGCGCTGGCGATCAGGCGGTCGATCTGTTCCGGTCCGGCCATCTGGCCGCCCGACAGCACCAGCCCATAGCGCCAGACCATCAGCTTCTGTTCCGCCCACCAGGTAAAGGCGCCGGACCAGACCATGTCGTTGCAACGGTTCAGCACGTCGAGGAGGTTCGGCAGCTTTTCGGCGGGCGGGTCCATCTCGAAGGTGCAGATCAGGCGAAGGGTTTCGTCCTGGTCGCTCCACGCGAGCGTCAGGGAATAGGTGCGCCATTGGCCTTCGACCGCCATTGCGATCTGGTCATCGGTCACGCGGTCGAATTCCCAAGCGTGGTGTTCGGCCAGGGTTTCGACGATGTCGATGGGGTGGAGATCCTCCATCGCAGCGTAGTCTTCGGAAAGCGACATGCCCGGCCTCATCATGATGCTTCTGGCGGGCCAAAACCCACTAGAAACTGGGTATCTGGCAAGGGTCTGCGTTTGCCTGACGAGGCCCTTACTAGATATGGTGGGACAGGAGCGAAAGCCTGTAAAGCGATTTCTTGCGAAAATA
>JBKBVC010000425.1:0-2214 GCA_046289805.1 Tabrizicola sp. | reverse complement strand
GCCGCCGCCTGCACCGCCTGATTGGCGCGCAGCACGCGGGCGAAATCCTCGCTGTCGGCCAGGTAGAGATAGCCGAAGTTCTGGATCTTCAGCTCCGGCACGCGCTCGTCTCCGCCCATCCGCGTGCGCAAGGACTGCACGAACTCGGCCCCGAACTGCGAGATGCGGATGTTCAGCTCGGTCGAAAACTGCTGGCGGATGCAGGAAAAGCTGAGCGCCGTCGCCGCCTTCGCATAGCTCGGGTCGCGTTCGACCACCAGCACCCGGCCGGGAAAGCCCAGTTCGGTCAGCCACCAGGCGGTGGAGGATCCCATGATCGCCCCGCCGATGATGACCACGTCATAACTGTCCTGCGACGGTTCCGTCCGAAATCCCTGCATGTCCGCTCGTCCCTGTTTGCCCAGGGTCTAGCGCAGCGCGGGCGGGCGGTAAATGCGGCGCGATCAGGTCGGATCGGGAGGAATGTCCACCGAAGCCAGCCAGGGCTTGATGTCCACAAGCGGCGTGCCGTCGAAGGCATCCAGCGCATCGACCGTAAGGACGCCAGTCCCGGCGTCGATCTCCAGAATTCGCACCACCCCGACCGCGACCGGATTGGGCCGGCTGGGCGCGCGTAGCGCAAAGACCCCCGTGGGCGCCGTGCGATGCTCGGGATGCAGAACAAGGCTGTCGCGCCGCGCCCCCCCGGTCCAGTAGAGCAGGATCACCGGCTGGCCCGCCGTCAGCCCCGCGAGGCCGGGGCGGAACGGCGGGTCGATCTCCACCCGGAATGCGCCGCCCCGTTCCCGCGCCGCGCGCAGGTTCTTCGGGCAGTTGCCGCGAGACCATGGGCTGCGCAGCCGGCCGATGAAGCCCAGCCGCGCGTCATCCGCCGCAAGCGCCGGGTCGAAGCCAAGCGCAACCTCGCCCGGCCGCGCGGGCCGGTCCGCAGGGGTGTCAGTCATTCCGGGAGTCTCCGCCATCCTGCCGCATGCTGCGGCGCGAAGGCCTCCGGCGCAAGGCTCAGCCGCCCGAGCCGTGGCTCATCTGCGAATGGTCCATCTTGGAGTGGTCCATCTCGCCCTTGCCCATCGGCGCCTCGATCTGGAATTCGACCTCGACCGGACCGGCCTTCTCGAAGATCAGCGTGGCCTTGCGCATCTCGCCTTCGGTCAGGCTGTCCTTCAGCCCCATGAACATGACGTGATAGCCGCCGCGTTCCAGGTTCACGGTCTGGCCGGGCGGGATCTCGATGAACTCGACCTCGTTCATCGTGCCGACGCCATTCGCATCGACCTTGCTTTCATGCACTTCCGACTTCATCGCCATGTCCGATTCGACGCCGATCAGCCGGTCGGCCTCGGAACCATTGTTGACGATCGCCATGAAGCCGCCGGCCGCCTTGGCGCTCGCAGCCGGCTGGGGGATGTAGGGGTGGATGATCTGCAGATCGCCCACAGTGACCTCATCGGCCAGGACGGGGGTGACCAGGACCAGGGCCGCGGCAAGGGTCAGGAAACGTTTCATCTGTTTTCTCCGGGTTGAAGGCAAAAGGGGCCCTGCGCGGCGCGCGGCCGCACAGGGCCAGTTCCGGCCCGAGAGGGATCGCGGGACGCCTCCCGCGGCTCGGGCCACGGGATGCATCAGCCGACCATCCGCCTCAGAGGCGGCAGGGCGGACAGGACCACCAGGTCCAGCAGGCTGACCGCCAGCAGCGTCAGCCCCAGCATCGGGAAGGCCAGCGCCAACGCCAGCGTCACCAGCAGCGCCCCCTTGGCATAGGGGATATCCGCCGGTCGCGGCGGGGCGCCCAGCCGAACCCCCACCGGGCGGCGCTTGACCCACCTCACCAGCCCCGAGACCGAGACCAGGATCACCGAAAGGCAGAAGAGCGTGTTCAAGGCCAGGTTCCAGGCGCCCAGGTCGCCCTCGTGGAAGGCGATGCCCCAGGCCATCGCCTTGGCATAGGCCGAATAGTCGGCATAGCGGATGTCGGCAAGCACGTTGCCCGTATAGCGGTCGATGTGGATCGTCCGGTCGGCACCGGGGTTCGGGCCATCGTTGGACATGCTGTCATGGCTGATGGTCCAGACGCCGGTCTCGCCCTCGGGCAGGTTCAGCTGATAGCGCCGGTCGAAGCCCAGGCCGTCGGCAAAGGCGGTCACGGCGTCGATGGTCACGGGCGCAGCAACCGCCGCCGTCCCGGCCAGACTGCCCGAGGCCGGCATCGGCGTC
>JBKBVC010000424.1:0-2225 GCA_046289805.1 Tabrizicola sp. | reverse complement strand
CCGGCAGGATCAGCATGGCCGCCTCGCGCAGTTCGGGTCCGCGCAGGCCCTGGGGATGCCGCGTCTCGGCCCAGGCGATGACCCGGTGGCGCCGTTCGCCCTGCCCGGCCATCTGCACCCGCGCCTCGACCGGCTGCATGGGTCGGCCGAGCGCCATGTAAAGCGGCCAGAGCGGACAGGCCGCGCCAAAGCGCGGCAGGGGAAAGCCGGTTGCAGACTTGCGGAAGGTCAGCGTCCCCGATCCGTCGCAGGTCACGAGACCCGCCTGGACGTCGGGCATCCCGGCCAGCCGGCGCATCGCCACCAGCGGCGAGACGGCGAACCGTTCGGCAAGCGTCACCGGGTCGGGTTCGGTCGTCGCCAGCGCATCGGCCAGGGCAGCCTCGGGCAGGCGCCGCGCATCCTCGCGCAGACGGGCGACATGGGCGCGGGCCAGACTGCGCGCCGCAGTCGAGGCGAGCTGGGAGATCTCGCCCTCCAGCCCCTCCTCCAACTCGGCATCGGTCAGCAGCCAGCCACGGCTGCGAAGCCAGTCCTCCACCTCTTCCTGCGGGGCCGCGATCCCCTGTTCCTCGATCCCCTGCCGCGCGTCAAGGAACCCCACCAGCGCCTCTGCGCCCGCCACGAGACGCTCGCTGTCCTGGTGCAGGTTGCGGTGAAAGCGTGCAGCCCAATCGGCGTCGAGGTCCGGCGTCTCGGCCAGGATCGCCGCCGTTGCCCGCACCGCCGACAGCGAAGACAGGAGCTCGTGCAGCGAGGCCGACAGGTGCGGGTCGTGGCTCATCCGGTCGTTCAGCGCCTCGACCGCGCGTTCCAGGGCCAGACCCCGCGCCTCGAGCGTGGCCAGAAGCCCGGCCCAGCCGGGAAAGCGGTCCACGAATTCCTCGACCCGCTCAACCTCGGCCAAGGATCCGCCGCGGGCGGCGGCAGAGCGCAGATCCTCGACCAGCGCCGCGTTGCGCCCCTCGACCAGCGCCGCGCGGTCGATCTGCAAGGCATCTGCCAGCCGCTCCATCACCTCGGGCGTGACCTTGCGACGGTTGTGTTCGATGAGGTTGAGATAGCTGGCCGAGATCCCGGCGCGCTGCGCCACTTCGGCCTGGCGCAGGCCCTGGGCCAGACGCAGGTCACGCAATTTGGATCCGGTCAGAGCAGAAAGCGGCATGGGACCCCCTGCCGCTGGTTTACAAGGCTTGTGAATCTTTACAAGCCTGCCGCGAGGGATGGCGCCGCCCTGAGGGGCGGCACCAGGGTCTGCGCCGGGGCCTGCGGATCAGTTCGCCAGGGCCTTGTCGGTGATCGCGTGGGTCCAGGCCCCTTCCGGCGCCTTCGAGATCACCGGATCGGACCCGCCAGCCAGAAGCGTGGCGACCGTGCGCTCGTAGTCGGCCGGATCCAGCGCCCCGTTGGAGCCCGCGGTCAGCTTGGCCACCTCGCCCATCATCCGCTTCTGGTGGGCCTCGGTCTGGGCGCCGGTCTGGTCGTTCTCCAGCACGATCATCGCGGCCTCGTCCGGGTTCTCCTCGGCATATTTCCAGCCGTTCATGCTGGCACGGACGAACTTGACCATGGTCTCGGCGAAGGCGGGATCGGCCAGCCGGTCCTCGAGAACATAGAGGCCATCCTCGAGCGTGGCGACGCCCTGATCCTCATACTTGAAGGTGATCAGGTCGTCCGGGCTGATCCCGGCGTCGATCACCTGCCAGTATTCGTTGTAGGTCATGGTCGAGATGCAGGCCGCCTGCTTCTGCAGCAGCGGATCGACGTTGAAGCCCTGCTTCAGCACCTTCACGCCGCCGGGGCTGCCATCGGTCTTGAAGCCGAGCTGGCTCATCCAGGACAGGAAGGGGTATTCGTTGCCGAAGAACCAGACGCCCAAAGTCTTGTCGGCGAAATCCTTCGGCTCCTTGATCCCGGTCTCCTTCAGGCAGGTCAGCATCATGCCCGAGGACTTGAAGGGCTGCGCGATGTTTACCAGCGGCAGGCCCTTTTCGCGCGCGGCAAGCGCGGCGGGCATCCATTCCACCACCACGTCGGCCCCGCCGCCGGCGATGACCTGGGTCGGCGCGATGTCCGGGCCGCCCGGCAGGATGGTGACGTTCAGGCCCTCTTCCTCGTAGAAGCCCTTGTCCTTGGCCACATAGTAGCCCGCAAACTGGGCCTGGGTCACCCATTTCAGTTGCAGCTTTACATCCTCGGCGCTGGCCGCCGAGGCCATCGCTGCC
>JBKBVC010000017.1:0-10850 GCA_046289805.1 Tabrizicola sp. | reverse complement strand
GACAGGATCCAGCTCAACCCGAAGATCGCGGCCAGCGGCCAGATCAGGTCGCCCAGCGCCACCCCCACGGCCAGCGGCCAGGCCCCGCCCATCCCGAAGGCCAGCGCGCGGGCGGTCAGCGCCACCCAGACCGGGCCGGGCACCGCCCATAGCGCGGCCATGCCCAGCGCGTACAGCCAGAGTTGCCAGAGCGTGACGGTCATCGGCGGGCCTCAGAACAGACCGCCGAGAAGGTCGAGCGGTTGGGTCTCATCCCATGGCTCCGGCCCGAGATCAAGGACGTGCAGATGCGCTTCGGCCTTGTCCCGGCAAAGCGCGCCGGTCCTCGCCCCGGTCATGTCCAGATAGGTGAGCAAGTTGCCGACCGGCCGGAAGCCGGCGGCGGGATACAGCCTCGCCGTGCCGAACAAGAGGACATGCCGAGCCGGCGAGCCTTGTGCGGTGGCCAACGCGGCCCGCACAAGCGCGGCCGCATGGCCCTGCCCGCGATGCGCCGGATCGGTCGCCACGTCGGCGATGCCGGCGATGGTGACAAGCTCCTCTCCCAGCCGCACAGCACGCAGCTGCACGGCGAGATGGGCGATGATACGCCCCCCGTCGCGGCGCAGGTGGCGCCAGCTGTGCCGGGTCTGAAAGAAGCTGCGCCCCCCGAAATCGGTGCGGAAGCAGCGACTCAGCAAGCCCGCGATGGCGAGATCGTCTTCGTTTGTGAGCTGATATTCGGGAATGGTCTCGACGCTCATGCGTCCACCCGTGAACTGCCGTTCTGGTCGGTGATGCTCAGCATCCGGCCCCGGTCGCCCAGCGCGGCAAAGAGGTCGGCCTCGGTGCCGGTCATCAGCGCCTGGGCGTCCAGCTTGCAGATCTCGTCATACAGCGCGGCGCGGCGCCGGTCGTCGAGATGGGCGGCAACTTCGTCGAGCAGAAGGACCGGCGCCCGGCCAAGATCCTGCGCGAGCGCACGGGCATTGGCAAGGATCAGGCTGATGAGAAGCGCCTTCTGCTCTCCGGTCGAGCACTGGTCGGCGGGCATGTCCTTGGCGCTGTAACGCGCCAGCAGGTCGGCGCGGTGCGGACCAACCAGCGTGCGCCCCGCGGCAATGTCGCGCCGACGGCTATCGGCCAGCGCGCCGGCAAGGTCGGTCGGCTCTTCGCTGCCGTCCGGGCCGGTCAGCGTCAGGTCGGCCGAGGGAAAGGCGCTGGCCGGGTCGGCCGCCTGCGCGATGCGGGCGATGGCCGCGCGGCGGTGGGCGGTGATCGCCTCGCCCGCCTCGGCCATCCGCGCCTCGAGCGCCGCATACCACTGGGCATCCGTCACCCCATCCTTGATCAGCCGGTTGCGATCACGCATCGCCTTTTCATATGTGAGCGTCTGTTCGGCATGCTCGGGGAAAAACGACAGGGTCATCCGGTCGAGAAACCGCCTGCGGCCCTCGGCGGCTTCGATCCAGAGCCGGTCCATCGCCGGAACCAGCCAGAGCACGCGCAACACGCGGCCAAGGCTTGCCTGGGTCGCGGACTTGCCGTCGATGCGGACCTGCCGCGCCTCGCCGGGTTCGGCCCAGGTGTCGATCTCATGTGCGGCAGAGAGGCCGCTGACCGTCGCAGAGATCTTCCAGCCCACACCTTCCGGCCTGCGGGCCAGATCCTCGGGGGCTGCGCGCCGCAGGCCGCGGCCTGGAGAGAGGAGCGACACCGCCTCGAGGATGTTCGTCTTGCCCGCGCCATTGGGTCCGGTGATGGCGACAGGACGGCCGTCAAGGACCAGCCGCGTCGCCCGATGGCTGCGGAAATGCGTGAGCGCCAGGGTTTCGATCGCCAGACCGCCCACCGGGATTCCCTTTCAGACCAGGTGCTTGCGGCCGGGTCAGACCCGCATCGGCATCACGACATAGACCGCCGAGGTGTCATTGCCTTCGCGCATCAGGGTCGGGTCTGCGGCCGAGTTGAACAGGAAGACGGCATTCTCGCGGTCCACCTGGCTGGCGATCTCCAGCAGGTATTTCGCGTTGAAGCCGATCTCCAGCCGGTCGTCGCCATAGGCCACGGCCAGTTCCTCCTCGGCGGCGCCGCTGTCGGGCGAGTTCACCGACAGGACCAGCCGGTCCTCCTCGAGCGACAGCTTGACCGCGCGCGAGCGTTCCGAGGACACGGTGGCCACGCGATCCACCGCCTTGGCGAATTCCGAGGCGTCCACCTCAAGCTTGCGGGCATTGCCCGTCGGGATGACGCGGGTGTAATCCGGGAAAGTGCCGTCGATCACCTTCGAGGTCAGCGTGATCGCCGGCGTTGCAAAGCGAACCTTCGTTTCGGAAACCGAGACGGCGATGGTGGCATCGTCGTCATCCAGCAGCTTTCGCAGCTCGCCCACCGTCTTTCGCGGCACGATGACACCGGGCATCCCCTCCGCCCCCTCCGGCAAGGGCGCGTCGATCCGGGCCAGCCGGTGGCCGTCGGTGGCCACGCAGCGCAGCACCTTGCCACCCTCGCCCTGCGCCACATGCATGTAGACGCCGTTCAGGTAATAGCGCGTCTCCTCGGTGGAAATCGCGAACTTCGCCTTGTCGAACAGCCGCCGCAACACCGGCGCCTTGGCCGAGAAGTTCGAGGAATATTCGCTGGAGGCCATCACCGGGAAATCCTCCTTCGGCAGGGTCGCCAGGCTGAAGGTGGAGCGGCCCGCCGTGATCGTCAGCCGCCCGGCGGCGGCATCCTCGGACAGGTTGACCAGCGCGCCGTCCGGCAGCTTGCGGACGATCTCGTGCAGCATGACCGCCGAGACGGTCGTCGCCCCGGCGCGTTCGACCATGGCTGGGGCGCGGTCCACCACCTCGATGTCGAGGTCGGTGGCGCGGAAGGAAACCTGGCTACCCTCGGCCTCGATCAGCACGTTGGCCAGAATCGGGATCGTGTTGCGGCGTTCGACCACCGACTGCGCCTGCGCCAGCGCCTTCAGAAGCGTGGCGCGTTCGATCGAGAGCTTCATCAGTCTTCCCCCTGCCCCCCCGTTGAAGGGAGAACGAATTTACCCGGTTTCCACCGGTTCACAAGTGTCCAGACGGACTGTGAAAGGCTTTCACGGGGCCGTCAAGTGCGGCCCCGACACCTAGCCCTGCAACAGGCGGCGCAGAAGTTGCAGATCGTCGGCCAGCTGGCTGTCGGTCAGCATCAGTTCCTCGATCTTGCGCACGCCGTGCATGATAGTCGTATGGTCGCGCCCGCCGAAGCGGCGCCCGATCTCGGGCAGGCTGCGTGGGGTCAGATGCTTGGCCAGATACATCGCCACCTGCCGTGGCCGGGCGATGGTGCGCAGCCGCTTGGGGCCGATCAAGTCGGACAGGCGGACGTTGTAATGTTCGGCCACCTTGCGCTGGATCTCCGCGATCGTCAGTTTGCGGTCGGAGGACCGCAGGATGTCGGCCAGGCAGTCCTGCGCAAGGTCCAGCGTGATCTCGCGCCCGACCAGCGAGGCGAAGGCGAACAGCCGGGTCAGCGCGCCTTCCAGCACGCGGACATTGGTGGTGATACGGTGCGCAAGGAACTCCAGCACGCCGTCGGCCAGCACCAGGCCGCGATACTGGCTGCGGTAGAACTCCACCTTCTGTTGCAGGATCCCTAACCGGAGTTCGTAATCCGTGGGATGCAGGTCAACGACCAGGCCGCATTGCAGGCGCGACTTGATGCGCTCTTCCAGGTCCTTGATCTCGCCCGGCGCGCGATCGGCGGAAATGACGATCTGCTTGTTGGCATCGACCAGGGCGTTGAACGTGTGGAAGAACTCTTCCTGGGTCGAATCCTTGCCCGCGATGAACTGCACGTCATCGACCATAAGCACATCGACGGACCGGAACAGTTCCTTGAAGTCCATCACCTGCCGGTCGCGCAGCGCCTGGACGAAGCGATACATGAACTGCTCGGCCGAAAGATACAGCACGCGCAGGTCCGGGCGGCGGCCCTGAAGCTCGTGCGCGATGGCATGCATGAGGTGGGTCTTGCCGAGTCCGACGCCGCCATACAGGAACAGCGGATTGAAGGTCACCGGGCCGCCTTCGGCGACACGGCGGGCGGCGGCATGGGCCAGCTCGTTCGGCTTGCCGACGACGAAGGTATCGAAGGTAAAGCGGGCATCCAGCGGCGCGCCGGGCAGTTCCTCGTCCGGGCCACGCGACCGCGCGGGCTTGCCGGCCGGCTTCGCTGCAGGCGGAGTCGCCGGTGCCGCCGCAGACCCGACGGCGAATTCCAGACGCTCGACCGGGGTTCCCGCGCTGGACAGCTGGCTGCGGATATGGTCGCCGTAGTTGCGCTGCACCCAGTTGCCGAAGAAGGTCGTCGGCACCTCGAACCGGGCCACGCCGTTCTTCAGCTGCGACAGCTTCAAAGGTTCGATCCAGGTAGCATAATTGTGCTTGCCGACCCGTTTGATCAGCTCTTCGCGAACCTGCCCCCAGGTTTCATTCGTCATACTACAACCTGCCAATGTCCCTGAACCGAAAGCACGCAGCTTCGATCCTGCCCTTATCCCTTGTTGAACGACCCCCCCCGACCAAACCGACCCATGGCCGGAAAGGCCATGCGGGCAAGAGGCTTGTCAGGGGACTGAACGACACAGGGCAACGCTGCCGGCAGGCCGGCAGCAGGGCCATGCAGATGGGATGGCTTGGATGCCATCTCCAATTCATTGATCCAGAAGGGAAAACTCAGACTGGCATACGCATTGCGCATCCGGTCCGTGCAGCAGCTTTCCCGTCCAGATCCGTTCTTGTCCCCCAAGACGAAGTGAATCGCAGCCTGACGCTAGCAAGGCCGCTGCGGGCACTGCAACCGAACAACGCGCTTGACAGGGGTTCGCCGAAATCGAATCCGGAGCCTCTGGCAATTCGGCAACGGGGCGCCGATCCCGACCGTCCGGGCCGGCAGAAAGGACGCAGAAACGACAAGGGGCGCGGCCTTGCGGACGCACCCCTCGAAGTGGATCCGGCGCTGTCGCCCGGGCTCAGGCCTTGGCGACGGCCTTCACGCGCGCGGCCAGGCGCGACATCTTGCGCGCCACGGTGTTCTTGTGCAGCACGCCCTTGGTCACGCCGCGGGCGAGTTCCGGCTGGGCGGCCTTCAGCGCGGCCTGGGCGGCTTCGGCATTGCCCGAGGCGATGGCTTCCTCGACCTTGCGCAGGAAGGTGCGGATGCGCGAGCGGCGCGCCTTGTTCACGGCATAGCGCGCCTCGGACTGGCGGGCGCGTTTCTTGGACTGTTCGGTATTGGCCATGGGTGGCGTCCTTGCGGTCTATCGGTTTCAATTCTGTCGCACGAAAGACCAGAAGGCCCCATCCCGGAGGATGGATCTGATTCTTGCCTAAGCGGGCCCACGCGCATGTGCCACCGGCCTATAGGGCAATGCGTCGGAAAAGGGAAGCCCCCGCGTCACGGGGGCGCGATCGTCGATGACTTCGAAACTCCTCGGCGGTTCCCGACGAGAAGCCGAAGGCGCACGAGGAAGCACCGTCAGCGGTCGCGGAACTGCGGCTGGCGCTTTTCCAGGAAGGCGGCCATGCCTTCCTTCTGGTCCTCGGTGGCGAACATCGCGTGGAACATGCGGCGCTCGAACAGAAGGCCCTCGGACAAGGGCGTTTCCTGCGCGCGGTTGACGCATTCCTTGACCACCATCGCGGTGACGGCGGATTTCTCGACGATCTTCTGCGCGGCCTTCATGGCCTCTTCGATCAGAGCCTTCGCGGGAACGATCCGGCTGACCAGGCCGCAGCGCTCTGCCTCGGCCGCGTCCATGAAGCGACCGGTCAGGTGCATGTCCATCGATTTCGACTTGCCGACCGCACGGGTCAGCCTTTGCGTGCCGCCCATTCCGGCGACGATGCCGAGGTTGATCTCGGGCTGGCCGAACTTGGCCGTGTCGGCGGCGATGATGAAATCCGCCAGCATCGCCAGCTCGCAGCCGCCACCCAGGCAGTAGCCCGCCACCGCCGCGATGATCGGCTTGCGGGCGCGGGAGATCACCGCCGCCTCCGGCCCGAAAAGGTCGTCGAAAAAGACGTCGATGAAGCTTTTCCCGGCCATCTCCTTCACGTCCGCCCCGGCGGCGAAGGCCTTTTCCGAGCCGGTGATGACGATGCAGCGCACCTTGTCATTGGCTTCCGCCGCAGTCACCGCCGCCGCCAGTTCCCGCATCAGCGTCTGGTTCAGGGCGTTCATCGCGTCGGGGCGGTTCAGCCGGATCAGCGAGACATAGTCCTCGGTCTCGACGATCAGCGTTTCATAGGCCATCTCGGCCTCCTTCGTGTCAGACTTGCTGGGACTCCTAGCACCAAACGGCGCATTGGCAAGTCACCTCTGGCAGGCGGGGCACCAGAACGAGGACCGGCCCGACTGCACCGTGCGGGTGATCGTGCCGGTGCAGCCTGGCGTCTCGCAAGGGTCACCCTCGCGGTCATAGACCTGAAAATGCTTGGAAAAATAGCCAAGCTCACCATTGGCCTGCCGAAAGTCGCGCAAGGAGGATCCGCCGGCCTCGATCGCTTCGGCCAGCACCTCGCGGATGATCGGCACCAGGGCGTGGACCTGCCCTTCCGCAAGATCCCCGGCCAGCCTGAGCGGGCTGATCCGGGCGCGATACAGCGTCTCGGCCACATAGATGTTGCCCAGTCCGGCCACGATCCGCTGGTCCAGGAGCGCCGCCTTGATCGGCGTCCTGCGGCCCTTCAGGCGTCCGGCGAGGTAGGGCTCGTTGAAGTCGTTGCCGAAGGGTTCGGGGCCGAGGCCCTTCAGCAGCACATGATCGGCAACTCGGTCGGTGGGCATGAGGTCCATCGCGCCAAAGCGGCGGGCGTCGTTGAAGGTGATCCGCGCGCCGCTGCCCATGTGCAGGACCACATGGTCGTGCTTCTGCGGCGCGGGGTGTTCGTGGTGGAAGGCACCGATCTGCGCGCCCGAGACCAGCATCCGCCCCGACATGCCCAGATGCACCAGCAGCGTCTCGCCCGAAGCGAGATCGGCCAGCAGGTATTTCGACCGCCGCCGCAGCGCCGTCACCCGCTGCCCCGTCAGCCGCTCGGCCATCCGGTCCGGCAGCGGCCAGCGCAGGTCGGGGCGGTTGACCTCGGCCCTTGCGATCACCGCGCCTTCCATCACCGGCTGAAGGCCGCGGCGGACGGTTTCGACTTCGGGCAGTTCGGGCATCGTCGCTCTCGGACAGTTCGGCGCATTGCAGGCGCAGGGTGGCGGACTATAAGGAGGGGTCAGAGCGAAGGATCGCAAGCCCGATGAGCGAAGAAAAGACGACCCATTTCGGCTTTCAGGACGTGCCCGAGGCCGAAAAGGCCGGTCTGGTGCACGGCGTCTTTTCGCGCGTGGCCTCGAAATACGACATCATGAACGATGCCATGTCGCTGGGCATCCACCGGCTGTGGAAGGATGCGATGATGGACTGGCTGGCCCCGCGCCCCGGCCAGCGGCTTCTGGATGTGGCCGGGGGCACCGGCGACGTTGCCTTCCGCTTCCTGAAACGCGCGCCCGGTGCACGGGCGGTGGTCTGCGACATGACCGAGCCGATGCTGGTCGAAGGCCGCAAGCGCGCCGAGGCGGAAAGCCTGGCCCACAGCCTCGACTGGGTGGTGGGCGACGCCATGGCCCTGCCCTTTGCCGACAACAGCTTCGATGTCTACACGATCTCCTTCGGCATCCGGAACGTGACCCGCATCCCCGACGCGCTCTCCGAGGCCTTCCGCGTGCTGAGGCCCGGCGGGCGGCTGATGGTGCTGGAGTTCAGCCAGATCCCGAACGACCTGATGCAGAAGGTCTATGACCTTTATTCCTTCAACATCATCCCCGTGATGGGTCAGGTAATCGCGGGCGACCGCGCCAGCTATCAGTATCTCGTCGAATCCATTCGCAGGTTCCCCGATCAGGACACCTTTGCCGGCATGATCCGCGCCGCCGGCTTCGAACAGGTGAAATACCGCAACCTGACCATGGGCATCGCCGCCCTGCATTCGGGTTGGAAGCTGTGATGTCCCGCCGCTCATCGGTCCCGTCCGGTCCCCGTTTGCTGCCTCGCCCCGCGATGAGCGACCGCAAGGAAGCGAAGAGCCGCCCGGAGCGTGCCGCATGAAGGGCCCGCACAACATCGTCCGCCTGATCCGCACCGGCGCCACGCTGGAGCGCACCGGCGCCATGGACGTGGTGCTGGAGGCCTTCCGCGCGCCGCCCCGCCTGCGCTTTGCCGCGCGGATGCTGGGCTGGCCCTTCAAGTGGCTGGGTCTTCGCGGAGACCCCGCGTTGCCGCCCGCGACCCGAGCGCTGACGGCGCTGGGACCGGCCTATATCAAGTTCGGCCAAGTCCTCTCCACGCGCCCCGACATCGTGGGCGAGGAACTGGCCGACCAGCTGAAATACCTTCAGGACAAGCTGCCGCCCTTCCCGACCGAAACCGCCAAGAAGATGATCGAGGCGGAACTTGAAGTGCCGGTCGCGCAGCTTTTCTCCGACTTCTCCGAACCTGTCGCCGCCGCCTCGATCGCCCAGGTCCACCGGGCGCGGCTGGCCGATACCGGCGAGGAGGTCGCCGTCAAGGTGCTCCGCCCCGGCATCCAGCGCGCCTTCCGCAAGGATATCGACGCCTTCTACCTTGCCGCCCGCTGGATCGAACGGCTTGCTCCCTTCAGCCGCCGCCTGCGCCCCGTGGACGTGATCGCCCATTTCGAAGGTGTGGTGATGGGAGAGCTGGACCTGCGGCTGGAAAGCTCTTCCGCCGCCGAGTTCGCCGCGAACACCGCACAGGACGATGGTTTCCAGGTGCCGAAGCCGCACTGGTTCCTGTCCTCGTGCAACGTGATGACGCTGGGCTGGGCGGAAGGGATCGGGCTGAACGAGGTCGAGGCGATCGAGGCCGCCGGGCACGACCGAAGGGTGCTGGGCGCACGGGTGTTGCAGCTGTTCCTGAACCATGCGCTGCGCGACGGCTTCTTTCACGCCGACATGCACCAGGGCAACCTGAAGGTGGCCGCGAACGGCGACATCATCGCCTATGACTTCGGGATCATGGGCCGGATCGACGAATATACCCGCCGGGTCTATGCCGAGATCCTGATGGGCTTCATCCGCAAGGATTACCGCCGCGTTGCGGAAGTGCATTTCGAGGCGGGATATGTTCCCGCAGACCGCGACATCGACGAATTCGCCCGCGCGCTGCGGGCGGTGGGCGAGCCGATCTTCGGCATGGATGCGAGCCGCATCTCGATGGCGCGTCTGCTGGCCTACCTGTTCGAGGTCACCGAGCGCTTCGGGATGGAGACGCGGACCGAGCTGATCCTGTTGCAACGCACGATGGTCGTGGTCGAAGGCGTGGCGCGCTCGCTCGACCCGCACATCAACATCTGGCAGGTGGCAAGCCCCATCGTCGAACGCTACATCCGCGAGAATGTCGGCCCGAAGGCCGTGCTGCGCGATCTGGTCAAGACCGCGCGGGTGCTGGCCCGCTTCGGCCCGAAACTGCCCGGCCTGGTCGAGGCGCAGCTGATCCGCGCCGGCAATCCCGCCACGCCGCCCGTCCGGCACAGGGACGGGCTGAGCTGGCCGATCTGGCTTGCACTGGTGGCGTTGGCCTTCGCCGCGGGCTGGGCGCTGCGCGCTTTGGTCTGACCTGACGCCGCCTCAGTAGCCGCCAGGCCCCGTCTGCCCCTCGCCCGTCCCGGTCAGTCTGCGGAAGCCCGCGACAGCCGCGGCGGCGGCGGCAGACAGGAACTTCGTGTCGCCGCCGACCGTGGCCATGTCGAAGCCCCAGCCGATGGCGCGGGCGGCATAGTCGGGCGTCCCGCAATGCAGCGCGGCGCGCAGCCCGTTGCGCTTGCAGGCGGCCAGGATCTTGCGGAAGGCCTCCTGCATCTCGGGCTCTTCCCGGTCCATGCCGGGGGCAAGCCGTCCGGCCGACAGAGAGATCGACAGGTCAGCGGGCCCGACATAGATCCCGTCCAGCCCCGGCGTGGCGGTGATGGCGTCGAGGTTCGCCATGGCCTCGGCGGTCTCGATCATGGCGAAGGCCAGGATGTTCGCATTGGCCTGCGAGGCATAATCCCCCTTCACCGCGAAGGCCGCCCGCGTCGGGCCGAAGCTGCGCACGCCCAGCGGCGGATAGCGCATGTAGCTCACAAAGCGCGCGGCCTCCTCGGCGGTGTTCACCATCGGGCAGATGATGCCCTGCGCGCCCGCGTCCAGCGCCTTCATGATGATGCCGGGTTCCAGCCAGGGCACACGCGCCAGCAGCACCGCGCCGCTCGCCCGCATCGCCTGCAACATGGGCAGCAGGTCTGAGTAATCCAGCGCGCCGTGCTGCATGTCCACGGTCAGCGAATCGAAGCCCTGCGCCGCCATGATCTCGGCTGCGAAGGGGCTGGCGATGGAGCACCAGCCGTTGACCGTGGGCTTCCCCTCGGCCCAGAGCGCCTTGAGACGGTTGGGAAACATGCGCCCTCCTCAGCCGCCCTTGAGCCGCTGCAACAGATAGACCTCGCTGTCCGGCTTCACCGGCGCGGCGCGGTTGTTGGCGATCACCTCGCCGTCCACCGCGACCGACAACCCCGCCGCCACCGCCGGCGCCAGACCTGGATGCGCCTTCACCAGCGCATCCAGCATCTGGCCCACGGTCGCGGCCTCGACCTCCACCACCTCCTGCCCCTCGGCGAACCGCCTGAGGCTCGCCCAGAGATGGACCCTGGCCATGCCCTACCCCTTCGCCGCCTTGATCGCCGCCAGCACCTTGGGCGGAGAGCAGGGCAGGCTGCGGATGCGGACACCCGTCGCCCCCGCGATGGCCGAGGCGATGGCGGGCAGGGGCGGGGTGATCC
>JBKBVC010000423.1:0-2259 GCA_046289805.1 Tabrizicola sp. | reverse complement strand
CCATCTCGCGGCCCAGCTTGCGGTGGTCGCGCTTGGCGGCCTCCTCCAGCATCGTCAGATGCGCCTTGAGGTCGTCGCGGTTCTTGAACGCCACCCCGTAGATGCGCTGCAACATGGGTCGCGAGGCATCGCCCAGCCAGTAGGCCCCCGCCACATGCGTCAGCTTGAAGGCATCGGCCGGCACCTGCCCCGTGTGTTGCAGATGCGGCCCCCGGCACAGGTCCTGCCAGTCCCCGTGCCAGTACATGCGGATGTCCTCGCCCTCGGGGATGCGGTCCAGCAGCTCCAGCTTGAAGGGCTCGCCCCGGCCCCGGTAGTATTCGACCGCCCGCGCGCGGTCCCAGACTTCCGTCCGCACCGGATCGCGCGCGTTGATGATCTGCTTCATCCGCGCCTCGATCTTGCCGAGGTCCTCGGGCGTGAACGGCTCTTCCCGGTCGAAATCGTAGAACCAGCCCTGATCGCGGACCGGGCCGATGGTGACCTTCACCTCGGGCCAGAGCTCCTGCACCGCGCGGGCCATGATGTGCGCCAGGTCATGCCGGATCAGTTCCAGCGCCGGGGCCTCGTCCTTCATCGTGTTCAGCGAGATCGTCGCGTCGCGCGTGATCGGCCACTGCAGATCCCAGTGCTTGCCATCGACCATCGCCGAGATCGCGGCCTTGGCCAGCGACGGGGCGATCGAGGCCGCAACCTCGGCAGGCGTCACGCCAGCTTCATAGCTGCGCTTGTTGCCGTCGGGAAATGTCAGGGAAATCTGGGCCATCGGCCTGCTCCTCGTCGGTTTGGCGCCTACGAAACGCCCGGTTGCGGGTTTTGTCGGCGGCTGTCATGCCCCCGTGCCCCGGCGAAGTCAAGCCGTGCGCGGTTCTTCGCCCGCCCGTCGCACTCACCCTCACGCAAGGCGCATCGGCTTGCTATCTTCCGGGCATGACAACCTTTCTCACCACCCCTCAGGGCCGCCACATCGCCTATCACCACACACCCGGCCGCGGGCCAGGCGTGGTGTTCCTCGGCGGGTTCCGATCCGACATGACCGGCACCAAGGCGCTGCATCTGCAAGCCTGGGCCGAGGCCACGGGGCGTTCATTCCTGCGCTTCGACTATTCGGGCCATGGCGCCTCGCATGGGGCTTTCGTCGATGGCGCGATCTCGGACTGGCGCGAGGATGCCACCGCGGTGATCGAGGTGCTGACCGAGGGGGCGCAGATCCTGGTCGGTTCGTCCATGGGCGGCTGGATCGCGTTGCTCTTGGCACGCGACATGCCGGACCGTGTCGCCGGCTTTGTCGGCATCGCCGCGGCGCCCGACTTCACCGAGCGGATGTGGGAGGCGGAATTCACCCTGGCCGAGCGCACCGCCCTGCTGGAAGAGGGCCTGTTCCTGCGGCCCTCCGACTATTCCGACGACCCCTACCCGATCACCCTGCGCCTGATCGAGGACGGGCGGCAGAATCTGGTGATGAACGGGCCGCTGCCCCTGCACATGCCGGTCCGGCTCTTGCAGGGCAGCGCAGATACCGATGTGCCGCCCGCGGTGGCGATCCAGCTTTTCCACCAGATCACCAGCCCCGACCTGCGGCTGACCCTCGTCAAGGATGCCGACCACCGTTTTTCCAGCCCGGCCTGCCTGGCCATGATCACCGAGGCGGTCGAGGACGTGATCCGCGCGCGTGAGGCAATGCCCGTGGACGACCCGCCAAGCTTGCAGGTATCGAACCTTCGGTGATGTGACCTTTCCGCCAGTCCTGCGACTGTCGGAAGAAAACCGGATTTGAATCCATAACCTTGTGGGGTAACGTTCACGAAAGACCAGGAACAGCCGCTTGCAGAAACCCTGCGTTGAAGGCCCGCGCCCGTGAACATGCTTGTCCTGCGAGACCCGACCCCTCCCGAACCGCTGGTCCTGATCCCCGGCTTCATGGCCGATGCGCGCAGCTTCATGCCGCAGCTGGCGCGGCTGGGGGCGGACCGTCAGGTGATCCTGCTTGGCCCGGGGCTCGGCGACAGTGTCGAGAAGATCGTCACCGAACATGCCCCGCACCTGCCGCCGCGCTTGCCGTGGTGGCACATGGTCTCGGCGGCAACATCGCGATCGAGATCCTGCGCAAGCGCCCCGGTGCCGTGACCCGCATCGCGCTCATCTCGACCGATCCGCTGCCGGAACCGCCTCAGCTCGCCGCGCAGCAGGAGGCCCTGCTGGTGGCGGCCAAGACGGGACACCTGCGGGCCTGCATCGCCCAGATGCTGCCGGCGACGG
>JBKBVC010000016.1:0-11066 GCA_046289805.1 Tabrizicola sp. | reverse complement strand
CCCGAAGCCTATGTTCTGGTTTTCAACGGGGGGGTCCGGCTGGTATACCGGCCGGGCGGCTAGAGGCGCTGCAGAGGTTCTCGCATGGCATTCCCCTTTCGGTCCTTTTCCCTGGCGTTGGCGCTTTCGCTTGCGGCCTCGATGGCGGCAGCCCAACAGAAGATCGCCTTTGGCGACCTGAATCAGGACACAACCTTGCCGGTCGAGGTCCAGGCCGACCAGCTGACGGTGAACAATGCCGACGGCAACGCGGTGTTCAGCGGCAACGTGATCGTCACCCAGGGCGAGATGAAGCTGGCCGCGGGCGAGGTGCGGGTGACCTATGGCGCCGACCGCAAGAGCATCGAGAGCCTCGTCGCCACGGGCGGGGTGACGGTGACGAACCTTGGCGACGCGGCCGAGGCGCGCGAGGCGCTTTACACCATCGACAGCGGTGTGATCGTGCTGACCGGCGATGTGCTGCTGACGCAAGGTCCCTCGGCGATGTCGGGGCAGAAGCTGACCATCAACCTGAAGGACGGCACCGGCGTGATGGAAGGCCGCGTCACGACGACCTTCGTGCCGGGGGGCAATTGATGGCGCTGGCCCCCGCATCGCGCCCCGGCCTGACGGTGACCGACGGCCAGGCCGGGTTGCAGATCCGCAGCTTGCGGAAAAGCTACAAGAAGCGGCCAGTGATCCGCGATGTCAGCATGGACCTGCGACGCGGCGAGGTGGTGGCGCTTCTCGGCCCGAACGGGTCGGGCAAGACGACCTGTTTCTATGCCATCGCCGGGCTGGTGATGCCCGAGGGCGGTCAGGTGCTGATCGACGGCAAGGACGTGACCGCGCTGCCGATGTACCGCCGCGCCCGGCTGGGGATCGGCTACCTGCCGCAGGAGGTCTCGATCTTCCGCGGCCTGTCGGCCGAGGACAATATCCTGGCCGTGCTGGAAATCGTCCAGCCCGACCGCCACAAGCGCCGCGAGCGGCTGGAAGAGCTTCTGTCCGAGTTCTCGATCACCCACCTGCGCCGCACGCCGGCGCTGGCGCTGTCGGGCGGCGAACGGCGGCGGGTGGAGATCGCACGCTGCCTCGCGGCGGACCCGAAATATCTGCTTCTGGACGAGCCCTTCGCCGGGGTGGACCCGATCGCGGTGGGCGAAATCCGCCACCTCGTGCATGACCTGAAGGCGCGGGGGATCGGGGTGCTGATCACCGACCACAACGTCCGCGAGACCCTGGAAATCGTGGATCGCGCCTACATCCTGCACGATGGCAAGGTGCTGATGTCGGGCACGACGGATGAGGTGGTGCGCGACGAGACCGTGCGCCGGGTCTATCTGGGCGAAAACTTCCGCATCGTCTGATCGGACGCCCGATGCGCGGCCATCGATTCGGTTGACAACCCTGCGTCGGCTGGCGCCAAATACCCGAAATGAGCGCGTTACATGCCCTTGTGCCCGACCTGCGACCAGCGGTGTCCGAACCACCCGGCGGATGGGGCGTGACGCGACGTTTCTTCTGTCCATTACCGGAAGGACGGATCGGCCGGGGCTGATGCTCCCGGACCCGTCCGTCAGCATGCGAAAGGGAGAGACCATGCGCTATCAGATCAGTGGGAAACAGATCGACGTCGGTGAGGCTCTTCAGACCCATGTGAAGGCGGAAATGGGCGAAGTCGTTGAAAAATATGCGCAACGCCCGACGGAATGCGTGGTGGTCTTTTCCCGGATGGCGCATGAGTTCGTCTGCGAGGCGACGATTCACCTGTCCACAGGCCTGACGGCGCAGGCGCGGGGCCATGCATCGGAGATCTATGCCGCCTTCGAGTCCTGCCGCGAAAAGATGGACAAGCAGCTGCGTCGCTACAAGCGGCGGATCCGCAACCACCACTCGAACCGTTCGGCCCCGGTTGAATTCGACGGGGCAGCCTCGTATATCCTCGCCGCAACCGAGGACGCCGAAGACGCCGAGCCCGAGAGCCTTCAGCCCGTGGTGATCGCCGAGATGGAGACGAAGATTCCTTCGATCACCGTCGGCGAGGCCGTGATGCAGATGGAGCTGGCCGGGCAGAAGATGCTGGTGTTCCGCAACGAAGGCCATGGGGGCGTGAATGTCGTGTACCGTCGGGACGATGGCAACATCGGCTGGATCGATCCCCGCAACAGCAAATGAAGCGTCCCCGTGACGCAGGAACAACGCCGATCCATGGAACTTTCCAAGCTACTTGTCCCAGGCGCCGTCCGCGTGGTCGGACAGTTCACCTCGAAGAAGCGGCTGTTCCAGGAACTGGGCGAGATCGCCGCCCAGGCCTACGGGCTGAACGGGGCGGCGGCGATCGAGGGCCTGCAAGAGCGTGAGACGCTGGGGCCGACGGGCGTGGGGCACGGGATTGCCCTGCCGCATGCCCGGCTGGAGGACCTGAAGTCGATCATCGGCGTCTTCGTCCGGCTGGAAAAGCCGCTCGACTATGACAGTGTGGACCGCCAGCCGGTCGATCTGATCTTCGGGCTGTTCGCGCCGAAGGATTCGGGCGTCGATCATCTGAAGGCGTTGGCGCTGGTCAGCCGGACGATGCGGGACCAGGGCGTGGTGGCCAAGCTGCGCGCGAATTCCGATCCCGGCAAGCTTTACGCGATCCTGACCGAAGCCCGGGCGCCGCAGGCCGCCTGACCGGCGGAGCCGCGCGAGGAGCATTCAGCCGCGCCAACGGGCGAAGCCGAACCCCATGTAATCGCGCGCATAGGCCTCGGCGGCGGCGGTTTCCAGGCTTTCGTCCCAGATCGACTCGAGCTCTGCCACGACGGGGTCTGGCCTTGGCCGGGGCGCGGCCACCCCGACTTCGGCGGCCAGGTGGGCAAGGCCCTCGCTCAGGCGATCCTCGCGCAGGAGGTGGTCGAGCGGCTGAAAGCCGGCGAAGCCCTGGACCAGCGCGGTCTGGCTGCACAGGCTGGGGTCCACGCGCGCGCCGGTCTGGCCGGCAACGGCCAGGCGGCAGTAGTTCAGGAAGATCAGGAAGGCCGCGCGTTCGGCCTCGGGCGTCGGGAAGGGCGTGCCCGGGGGCTGAAGTTCGGCGAGGAAACCGTTGATCAGGATGCGACGCAGGTCCTGCGCCTCGCCCATGACGATCTTCCGGCGAAAGGCGGCATGGGCGCGCAGAAGCGGGTGGCGAAGCACGGTAAAGCTGCGGTGGCCGGGGTGCCGGCGCTTCCATTGCCGCAGGGATTTCTGTTCGAAGCCTTCGGTCACGGCGCCGAGGCTTGCGAACCAGTCGCGGATCGGGGCTTCGGGGCCGGAGCGGATCGGCAGGAACAGAAGGCCCGCCTCCGAGGCAAGCGCCGTCGGCACGCCCGCCGCCCGCCGCGGCTCGAAACTGGGGGTGCGGCCCAGGTTGAACACATCGACGGCAGCCGCCGCCTCGGCCAGCGCCTCGGGGTTTTCCAGCTTGTCCTCGATAGGCCCGGGGTTCTGCTTCTTCAGCGTGTCGTCCAGCGTCTTCAGCCGCGCCTCGACGCCCAGGAAGGCCGCGAGCCCGTTCAGCACATCGAGCGAGCCGAGATCCTCGTAATCGAGGTAGAAGGCCGTCTGCCCGGTGGTCTGCAGCGCGTTCAGGATCAGAAGCTGGAAGGCCTGGATGTCGCGCAGATGGGCCAGGAACTCCGGCACGTCGAAGCGGACCTTCGCGGTCTTGAGCCGCTTGGGATGGGTCAGCTTCCACTGGTCGGTCGCCTGGGCGATCTTCCAGCTGACATAGCTTTCCAGCGGGTTGCGGGTCAGCACGATCTTGGCGCAACCGGGGTCGGGCAGCACCTCGTCCAGGATGCGCAGGTCGTGGTCGTGGAAGAAGCGGAACCCGGGCAGCCCATCGGTTTCCTCGCGCAGCTTGCGCAGCAGGCGGCCGGGGTCGCGGTCGCGCTCTTCCATCGTGATCCCGAACAGCTCGGTCCGGTCCTTGCGGCCAAGGATGTAGCGGTTGAACACCTCGCCGTGGCTGACCACGCCCGGCAGCGCGTTCAGGTTCGCCTCGAGCAGGTTCGACCCGGTGCGCATCTCGGCAAAGACCACGAAGGAGTGAAAGCGCGGCATCAGCGGACGATCCGGGGGCGCGGAAGGCTCTGGTGGGGCTGGGCAAGCTCGGCGTCGGCAGGGAAGTCTCCCATCAGGACGGGTGCCATGCCCTGGTTGCGCAGGTCCTGGAGGAAGGCCCCGAACCCTTGCAGAGGGATCAGCGACGGCAGGTCGCTGACGCGGTGCGCGGCGCGCGGATTGAGGGCGTCGACCAGTTGCTCCAGCGGCTCGGCCGGGTTCTCGACGAACTCGGCCAGCGACCAGATCCGGATGGAGGCGCGCGCTTCCGGACCATTCAGCTGGGCAATGAACTCGCTTTCCACCTTTTGCAGGCGCGCCGCCTCGGCCCGCACCTCGGCGGCGCTGCGACCCGAGCGCCAGAGCGGGATGGCGAAGGCCCCGGTGATGGCAAAGATCGTGGCGTTCGGGTCGCTTGCCAGGAACGGGGCGATGGCCTGTTCGTCGGCGGGGCCGAACTGGAAGCACTGGGTCTCGCCCCGGGTGTTCCAGATCAGGTTGGTCAGGAAGCTGCGCGGGTTGTAGTCGCGAAGCGTGGGGCTGTCCGACAGGCCGCCCTTGAACACGCTTTCGCCGCCCGCGAACTGGACCCGGTCGAAGTCGAAGAGATGGCCATGCACGCGGGCATCCAGCGCGCGGGCAAGCCAGGGCTGGAAATCGTCGAACAGTTCGGCGAATCCGGAAAAGACGCCGTAGGGCGAGGCCGACCTTGTGCTGCCGTGGGCGCGGGTCGGAAAGCGGCTTTGCATGTAGAGGCCGGGGCGACCCTTCAGCCGCCGCTCGACCGCCTTGGCGAACAGGCGGTTGATCTTGCCGGGGTTGGGTTCCGGCGCCAGCGCCCGGTCGCCGTCGGGGCCGAGGAAGGTGCGGTAGAGCAGATCGGCCCGTGGCCAGATCTTGCGGGCGAGGAAGGCATCGGCCTGGCGAAGAAGGTGCAGGTGATCGTCGTAGAACACATGCGGGCGGCCCTGGTAGTCGAACTTGGACAGGGTCAGCGACCGGCTTTCGATGCGGTTAGAGACCTGCCGGACCAGGCTTTGAAAATAGCTTTCATCCGGGATCCAGACCCTGCGGAAGTATCGGTCGATCGCGGGACGGTCGGGATAGGAGAGAACGGCCTGGAGCGTGGGCCGGGTCAGGCACCACCATTGGCTGCCCAGATGCGGGACGAGGCCCGGGGGCAAGCGGCGGCGAAAGCGCAGGGCGCGTTGCAGGGCGACATAGCCGTCGAACAGCCGGCGCTGCCGTTTCCAGGCGAAGGGAAAGCGCAGGGTGAAGCGTTCCTCGTTCAGCCCGCCGACCGTCCAGCCGACATCGGCGGTGGTCACGCTTTCGATGAAATCGGTGTGCGGATGCGCAGCAAGATGCGCCTTCAGCGCGTGAACGGGCCGGATCGGCAGGCAGGAGCCCGAAGCGAGCATCACATGGGAGACCGCCGGAAACTCGGCCAGCATCAGGGTCGCGGCGTCGAGGGTGGCCTGCACGATGCCGAAGGTGCCCCATTCGCAACGGTTCCTGCGGGAAAAGCGGACGTCCGGCAGATCGGCCAGGGCAGCGGAGAGGGTGTCGGCCTGGTCCTGCGGCGTGCGGGCATCGACATGGATCACGACGGGACAGCCGTGCAGGGCCCAGTGCCGTGCCAGCTGCGCCGCGCGGTCGAGGTCCGCGTGGCACAGCATGACGATGCCCAGCGTGCAGTCCCCGGTCACGCCCAGTTTCCCTTCGACATCAGGCCCAGAACCTCCAGCTGACGCCAGTTGACATATTTCTCGCTCCAAAGGCACCAGAGATCGCGTTCCCGGGCGATCCCCGCGTGGTAGGCGCGGTATTCCTCGCTTTCGGCGTAATGCTGCCCGCGCGCCAGCTCTACGGCAGCCCTCGCGGCGAAGGTGTCGAGGAACTTGGCATGGAGAAGGACGCCCGAGGGCCGCTCTCCGCCCTGGTCGTCGTAGGTCAGGTTCAGCGCCCGCGGAAGCATCATGTGGGTCGAGGAGACATAGGCGTAAGAGCGATGCCATTTCACCAGCGGCGTCTTGTTCATCGCCGGCGCGCGCTTCGGCTGCTCGGAGAAGAAGAGACGCGCCCGGGGGCCGCCCTGGATCCACAGGTTGCGATAGAGCGGATTGCGGCTGATGACGTAGTTGCCGCTGTCAAAATACTGCGCGATCTCGAAGGGGTTCTGCCCTTCGCGATAGGGCTGTTCGTGGATCGCGCCCTTGGGATACATGTCCAGCATCATGGCCGAGAAGCTGGGCGTCTCGGCGCTGTCGAGCCAGTCGGTCAGCGCGCGCAGGGGGCGGGTCTCGCAGAAGGGATAGACGAGGATTTCGTCCACATCCACGGTCAGGCACCAGCGCCCGTGACCGTGCCGGCGCAGCAGGTGCATCATCCAGTCCATGCCGAAGCGCGACTGCCTGTAGCCGTGCGGGGTGGACCAGAGCGAAACATCGGGCTGATCGGCCAGATATTCCCGCGTGCCGTCGTCGGACCCGTTGTCCACGATCAGGAAATGGTCGATCCCGAGCCTGCGGTAGTAGGTCAGGAAGTAGGGCAGGCGGATGCGCTCGTTGCGCATGGTCGAGAACAGCAGGATCGGCCGCGGCGGAAGGCCGGCGGTGCGGTCGGCGACGGCGGTCAGCTGGCGGCCCCGGCGCCAGGCGCGGGCCAGCAGATAGCGCCGCTGCGTACGCAGCCGGATCAGCGTCGTCAGGCCCATGGCCCGCCCCCTGCAACCGCGACCCGCCCCGTCATATCCAGCCGCCCCGCGACATCAGGCCCAGAGCCTCCATCTGCCGCCAGCCGGTGTAGCGGGTGGACGCGCCACAGTGCAAGACCGGGTCCGCCGTCAGCCGGTCGTAGTAGGCGGCATACTGGGCGGCATTCGCGAAGTGCTCGCCACGGGCCTTTTCCTCGGCCGAGCGATCCGTGATGCCGGGCAGGAACTTGGTGTGCAGCAGGATGCCCGAGGTCAGCTCTCCGCCATCGGTGGCATAGACCTCGTTCAGCCGGGCGGGCAGCAGCGCGTGGGTCGAGTTGACATAGGCCTGGCGCCAGTGCCACCGGACCAGCGGGATCTTGTTCAGCGTCGGCGACTTGCGGGGGGCTTCCGCGAAGAAGGTCCGCGTCCGGGCGCCGCCCTGGATCCAGAGGTTGCGCATCCGCGGCTGGACCTGGACCTGGTAGTTGCCGGCGTCAAACCAGGCGAGATGCGCCAAGGGATCGTCGTCGGGCCCGACCCGGCCCTGCGAGACCGGGCCTTCGGGATACATGTCCACGGTCAGCGCGCCAAAGCTCGTGCGGCCCTGCCGCTCCAGCCAGTCGGTCAGGGCAGGCAGGGGGCGGGTCTGCCAATAGGGGTAGATCAGGAGTTCGTCGGCATCCAGCGTCAGGCACCAGTGGCCGTGGCCGTGGCGCATCAGGAGCCAGGTCAGCCAGTCCATGCCGAAGCGCGAGGCCTTGTAGCTGCCGTTGGTGTGCCAGACCGAGACGTCGGGCTGGTCCGCCAGCAGCGCGGAGGTGCCATCCGTGCTGGCATTGTCCACGAACAGGAAATGCCGCACACCCAGCGCGCGGTAGTGGCGCAGGAAATGCGGCAGGCGGTGCGCCTCGTTGCGGACGCAGGAAAAGCCGAGGATGTCGCCCTCGGCGATCTGTGCCGTCCGGTCGGCCAGAGCAGACAGCTGACCCCTGCGACGAAGGGCCCGCAGCAACAGAAGCTGCCGGCGTCGGCGCAACTTGAGCGCAAGCAGCGCACCCGTCAGCCCGCGTGGCGGGGCGTCCAAGGTGCCGATCGGGCAGGCATGGGGCAGCCTCCGAATGGGCGAAAGCGCCGACCCCAATCCTATTGCGCCGCCTTCTGCATCGCGGTCACGTCGTTCAGGAAGCTCGCGAATTCCTGCCCGAACTCGGGCCGGGCCAGGCCGAAGGCGACGGTGGCCTGCAAGAATCCGATCTTCGAGCCGCAGTCATAGCGCTGGCCGCGGAAGCGCAGGCCGAAGACCGAGTTGGGCTTCCTCGCTTCCTGCGCGATCGCGTCGGTCAACTGGATCTCGCCCCCGGCGCCCTGCTTGATCCTGTTCAGGTTGGTCAGCACCTTCGGCGTCAGGATGTAGCGGCCGATCACCGCAAGGTTCGAGGGCGCATCCTCGGGGCGCGGCTTTTCCACCATTCCCTTGACGCTGACGATGGACCCGTTGTCCTGGTCGATGTCGAGCACGCCATAGCTGGAGGTCTTCTTCGGAGCGACTTCCATTGCCGCGACCATGCAGCCGCCGGTTTCGGTATGGGCCTCGACCATCTGTTGCAGGCAGGGGGTTTCGGCGGCGATCACGTCGTCGGGCAGCAGCACAGCGAAGGGTTCGTTCCCGATCAGGCGGCGGGCGCACCAGACGGCATGGCCAAGGCCCATCGGCCGGTTCTGCCGGACATAGGCGATGGCGCCGGAATCCATGTTGGTGTCCTTCAGGATCTCCAGCAGGTCGGTCTTGTTCTTGCGCCGCAGTTCGGCCTCAAGCTCGGGCGCGTGGTCGAAATAGTCCTCCAGCGCGGACTTGCCGCGCGAAGTGACAAAGATGAATTCCTTGATCCCGGCGGCGCGCGCCTCGTCGATCGCATACTGGATCAGGGGACGGTCCACGAGCGTCATGATCTCTTTCGGGATCGACTTGGTCGCGGGGAGGAATCGCGTGCCAAGCCCCGCCACCGGGAATACCGCCTTGGTGATCTTTCTCGGTTTCATCTTACTCGTCCCAACTTCATCCGGTCTTGCGCAATGTTTCTGGCTCAATGGTGATTGCAGCCGAATCTGACCTTAAACGGGCAGCGCCGCGGCAATATTCGTAACCTGCATCAGTCCCCCGGCCTTCGCATCAAAAAACGACAGCAGGACGACAATCCATACCGTCGTCGGCGGAATCACGGGGAATTTCCGGCAAGCATCGTCTCGATGACCGGCACGTCGGACGGGTTGTTCAACTCCCAGAACTGGCGGCCGCGCGATTGCACCTCCACACACAGCACCGGACGGCCCTGTTCGAGGAATCGCAGCTGTTCCAGCCCTTCCAGCTGTTCCAGCGGGCCCATGGGCCAGGTGGGGTAGGCAGCCAGCGCGGCGGGGCGGTAGGCATAGACCCCCACATGGTGAAAGACCGGCGTGGGCTCGTCCGGGGCATAGTCGGACCCGGTATGGGGGATGACTTCCTTCGAGAAGTAGAGCGCGCGGCCCCCGGCTCCGAAGACGGCGGTCGTTCCGCCCACCCGGCCGGCGCGGCGGTCGGCCAGAAAGCCCGCGACCGCCCGGCCGTCACAGCGCAGGACGGGGGTGGCGATGTCGGCCTGCGGATCCCTGGCAAGCCCGGCCACCAGATCCTCGACGAACCAGGCCGGCGTCAGCGGGGCATCGCCCTGAAGGTTCACCACCACGTCGAAGCCCGGCAGCTTTGCCGCCACCTCGGCACAGCGTTCGGTGCCGTTCCGGGCAGCAGAGGAGGTCATCACCACCTCGGCCCCGAAGCCGTTCGCATGGTCGGCGATGCGGTCGTCGTCGGTGGCCACCACCACCCGGTCGATGCCCCGCACCGCCATCGCCGCTTCCCAGCTGCGGCGGATCAGGCTCTTTTCGCCATCGGGGCCGCGCAGGGTGACCAGCGGCTTGCCGGGATAGCGGGTCGAGGCATAGCGGGCGGGAATGGCGATCAGGGTCTTCATTTCAGCACGACTCCGGGGGCGAAGGCGATGAAGAACGGGTTGTCCCAGCCGGGCTTGCCGTAGGTCAGCGGGCTATGGTCGTCGAAGCGCACGACCCGCCCGCCCGCGGCGCGCAGGACGGCGTCGCCGGCGGCCGTGTCCCATTCCATCGTCCGGCCGAGGCGGGGGTAGAGGTCGGCCTCGCCGCTTGCCACCAGGCAGAACTTCAGGCTGGAGCCTGCGCTGGTCATGTCGCGCACGGCGTAGCGGCCGATGTAGTCGTCGGTGGCCTGGTCGCGGTGCGATTTCGAGGCCACCACCATCAGAGCGGCATTGTCGGGGGTGGAGACGCGCAGTTGCCGCAGCGGTCCGGGCTCGGGACCGAATGGGCCGGTCTCCTCGACCGCCGTGCCGTCGGGCCGGGTGTAGAACAGCCGTGCCTTCGCGGGCGCATAGACGATGCCGCAGATCGGCACACCGTCCTCGACATAGGCGATGTTCACGGTGAAATCGCCGCGGCGCTGGACGAATTCCTTCGTCCCGTCCAGCGGATCGACGATGAAGAAGGTCTGCGCGGTCAGGTCGTGGCTTGTGGCCTGTTCCTCGGTGATCAGCGGCACATCGGGAAAGGCCGCGCGCAGACCGGCCGAGATCTCGGCATCGGCGGCCATGTCCGCCTCGGTTACCGGAGAGGCGTCGCCCTTTGCGCGCACCTCGAAATCGGGGCCGGCATAGACCTGCATGATCCGGTCGCCGGCCTGCAACGCCAGTCGGCGGAACAGGGGCACAAGTTTCTGAAGATCCATGACCGCTCCCATGGCGATTGAAGAACCCGACGCGCGCCCTTATCCTGCCTTGTCAACGGAACGGCAAGATTTCCCGTGGAAACATGCCGGACCAGACAGGGTTTGCGGCATGTTCCGGCACAAGCGATACGACCGATCGTGGCTCGGTCTGGGGTTCGAGACCCTGGAACTGATCTACCATGTCGCAGTGCGCAACATGCGCAAGACCCATCACAATGCGGTCCTCGGCCTTGTCATGGCGATCATCCAGTCGCTGCTGATGCTTCTGGTGATGTATTTCATGATGAGCCTGTTCGGCATGCGCAGGATCGCGGTGCGCGGCGATTTCATGCTGTATGTCATGTCGGGCGTCTTCATGTTCATGACCCATATCAAGGCCATCGGTGCGGTCGCCTCGGCCGACGGGCCGACCTCGAGCATGATGATGCATGCGCCGATGAACCCTATCATCTCGATCATGGGGGCGGCGCTGGGGTCGCTTTATCAGCAGACCCTGGCCGCCTCGGT
>JBKBVC010000422.1:0-2289 GCA_046289805.1 Tabrizicola sp. | reverse complement strand
CCTGCGCAGCGCGCCCTATGTCGGCGCCTCGGCCTTCGCGCACAAGGCCGGGCTGCATGCCAGCGCGATCCTGAAGGATCCGTCCACCTACGAACACATCGACCCCGCGCTCGTCGGCAACGAACGCGTGATCCCGATGTCGAACCAGGCGGGCCTGTCGAACCTGCGCGCGCGCCTCGCCTCGGCCGGGATCGAGGTCGATCCAAGGGATCCGCGGCTGGCGCGAATCCTCGAGGTGGTGAAGGAGCGCGAGCTGCAAGGCTATGCCTACGACGGCGCGCAGGCGTCGTTCGAACTGGTCGCCCGACGTGAGCTCGGGCTGTGCCCCGAGTTCTTCGAGGTGAAACGCTACCGGGTGACGGTGGAGCGGCGGAAGAACAAGTATGACCGGATGATCTCGCTGTCCGAGGCCGTGGTCGTGGTCAAGATCGGCGACCGCAAGATGATGTCGGTTTCCGACAGCATGGACGAAACCGGCAGCGACCGCGGCCCGGTGAACGCGCTGGCCAAGGCCCTGGGCAAGGATCTCGGCCCCTATCAAGCCTGCATTGACGACATGAAGCTGGTGGATTTCAAGGTCCGCATCACCAATGGCGGGACCGAGGCGGTGACGCGCGTCATCATCGACAGCGAGGACGGGCAGGGCCACCGCTGGTCCACCGTGGGGGTCAGCGCCAACATCATCGACGCCAGTTTCGAGGCCTTGCTGGACGCGATCCAGTGGAAACTGATCCGCGACTTAGGCCAGCCGCAGGGGGCCGCGGCATGAGCATCGAGGCCTGCGCCGGGCTGGTGCAGCGGGGCGATCCCGACCGTTTCCTCGCGGTGATGGCCGCCCCCGTCGCGGTGCGGGCGCAGCTCTTGCCGCTTTACGCCTTCAACCTCGAAGTCGCCCGCGCCCCCTGGGTCACGCAGGAGCCGCTCATCGCCGAGATGCGGCTGCAATGGTGGCGCGACGTGGTGGAGAATGCGGCCTCGGGCGCCGCCCGCGCGCATGAGGTCGCGGCGCCCCTGCACGCGCTGATCCGGGATTTCGGCCTGCCGGTCGAGGTCATGGACCGCCTGATCGCCGCCCGCCGCTGGGACATCCACCGCGCTCCGCATGACGGGATCGCCGGGCTGACGGCTTACCTGGACGACACCGGGGCGGGGCTGATGTGGCTTGCGGCCCGGGCGCTCGGGGCGCCGGAGGGGGCGGAACATGCGGTGCGCGCCTATGGCTGGGCCACGGCGGCGGCCTTCTACCTGCGCGCCGTGCCCGAGCTTGTCGCGCGTGGCCGCGTCCCCTTGCCCGAGGATGTCACGACCCGGGACCTGGCACGGCTGGGGCTGGAGCGGCTGGCCGCCGCACGCCAGGCGCGTCGGTCGGTGCCGAAGGACGTGGTTCCGGCGCTTCTGGCAGGCTGGCAGACGGAATCTCTTCTGCGTCAAGCCCTTGCCGCTGAAAGCTCAACCATTCGTCTCTCCGAGTTCCGCCGCCGCTGGATTCTTCTGCGGCAGGGCGTCACCGGGCGCTGGTGAGGCAGGCTGCTCGTGCGACTGCGTCGCCTCGTCGCGGCGCCCGAGCGATGAGCGCATGAAATGCAGCGCAGGGCGGCAGTTCAGGCGCGGCTCTCCTGCGGCCGCAGCCAGAGCCAGATCAGCGCACCGCCGGCCAGCACGAGGAAGGGCAGCATGGCCAGGTTGACCATCTGCCAGCCCGCCTGCACCGACCCGCCGGAACAGTTCATCAGCCCGCCCGACGAGAACGAGGCCAGCGTCACGCCCCCAAACACCACCAGATCGTTCAGACCCTGGAGCCGCCCGCGCTCCTCTGGCCGCTGGGCGCTGGTCAGCATGGTCGTGGCCCCGATGAAGCCGAAGTTCCAGCCGATGCCGAGCAGGATCAGCGCGATGAAGAAATTCTCCAGCTCCACCCCCGCCATCGCCACGGCGCCCGAGACCGCGAGGATCGTCAGCCCGACGGCGATGATCCGCTCGGTCCCGAAGCGCGCGATCAGATGGCCGGTGAAGAACGATGGCGCATACATCGCCAGCACATGCGCCGTCACCACATTCGCCGCATCCCCCGTCTCGAAGCCGCAGCCCACCACCGCGAGCGGCGAGGAGGTCATCACCAGGTTCATCAGCGCGTAGGAGACCGTGGCGCAGATCATCGCCACAAGGATCACCGGATTGCGCAGAAGCTCGGCCCGCGACCGGCCTTCCGGGCTCCCGGCGACCGGTGCCGGGGGCGCGGGGATCTTCAGCGCGAAGAACAGAAGCGACCCGAACAGGTTCAGCGCGATG
>JBKBVC010000421.1:0-2306 GCA_046289805.1 Tabrizicola sp. | reverse complement strand
CGCGCCACCACAGATCGCCTGTGACAAGGCCCCGTGCAAGGATCTGCCGCGATGACTGCCCCGATCACGCAAGACGTGCTTACGATTCCGCGCAAGCTGCCGGCCTCGGACAAGATCAACATCGTCGGTCTGACCCGCGAGTCCCTGCGCGCCGCGCTGATCGCCGCCGGCACTCCGGAAAAGCAGGCGAAGATGCGCCTCGGCCAGGTCTGGCAATGGGTCTATCACTGGGGCGTGCGCGACTTTGCGCAGATGACCAACCTCTCCAAGGACTACCGCGCCCTGCTGGAGCGGCATTTCACCATCGAGATCCCCGAGGTCGTCAGGCGGCAGATCTCGGCAGACGGCACGCGCAAGTATCTGGTGCGCATCGCCGGGGGCCATGAGGTCGAGGTGGTCTATATCCCCGAAACCGACCGGGGGACGCTGTGCATCTCGTCCCAGGTCGGCTGCACGCTGACCTGCTCCTTCTGCCACACCGGCACGCAGAAGCTGGTGCGCAATCTGACCGCGGCGGAAATCGTCGGCCAGGTGATGATGGCTCGCGACGATCTGGACGAATGGCCGGTGCCCGGAGCGCCGAAGGAGGAGGTGCGGCTGATCTCGAACATCGTGCTGATGGGGATGGGCGAGCCGCTTTACAATTTCGAGAACGTCCGCGACGCCATGCAGATCGTGATGGACGGCGAAGGCATCGCGCTTGGCCGCCGGCGGATCACGCTCTCGACCAGCGGGGTGGTGCCGGAGATCGCCCGCACCGCGACCGAGATCGGCTGCCAGCTGGCGATCAGCTTCCACGCGACGACGGACGAGGTCCGCGACGTGCTGGTGCCGATCAACAAGCGCTGGAACATCGCCACGCTGCTTGAGGCCCTGAGGGCCTATCCGGGCCTGTCGAACAGCGAGCGGATCACCTTCGAATACGTCATGCTGGACGGGGTGAACGACACCAGGGAAGACGCTCACCGCCTGGTGAAGCTTCTGGAAGGTATCCCGGCCAAGGTGAACCTGATCCCGTTCAACGAATGGCCGGGCGCGCCTTACAAGCGGTCGTCGGGCAACCGGATCCACGCCTTCGCCGACATCATCTACAAGGCCGGCTACGCCAGCCCGATCCGCACCCCGCGTGGCGAGGACATCATGGCCGCCTGCGGCCAGCTGAAATCGGCCACCGAACGCGCCCGGAAGTCGAGGGCGCAGATCGCGGCCGAGGCCGGTCTCGGCTGACCCATTTCGCGCCCGGCCGCGGTCACGTTCTCTGGCCTTCCTGGCAAGAGGGAACACCCGATTGTCGCCACCCGGACGTCCGCCAGACGCAGGACCGAACAGCCGAAGAGCCCTTCCACCTTGGCGCATGGCCGGCTGGCTGCCTTTATCCGCAGCCTCTCCAGCATGTGACGCAGCTGTCTGTCGCGCTGCGCGCCGTGCCGAGGGGGCCAGGGCCGAACCGCCGCGCAGGATCGGGTTCCAGTTGAACGCGGGCTGGGTCGGCGGCGATTCGGGCGACGGTTCGGCCGGCTGAGGCGGGCGTTGGCTCGTCGCCGACTTCGTCGCTCCTCGCGCCTGTCCTCCCAGGAGGAGACGAAGTCGAACGATGAGGTCGCGTGCATGGTGCCCCCGAGCATGGTCCCCCCCTAGAGCCGCCGACCCCGTGACAGGGCGCAACGAATACGTTATCAGGCTTGCAAACCGGGAATACAAAGGGAACCGCCAATGGCCGACCAGCACCACGCCGAATACAAGCACGGCTCGATGGACATCCGCGCGCAGGAAAGGACCTTCGAGGGCTTCGTCCGCATGACGGTCTGGGTGGCCTGCATCGTCATCGGCGTGCTGATCTTCATGGGCCTGGTGAACGCCTGATCCCGGACCCGGCGATGGGCCACCTTCTGCGCCTTCTCTCCGGCCTCGTTGTCGCGCTGGGCCTCGCCGCCTGCGGGGCGGATTCCAAGTGGGCGCCGCAGGACCAGGTGGATGCTGCCCGCTTCGTGGCCGGACCGCCCACCTACATCACGCTTTACACCGTGGTGAACACGCGCACCGGGTCGGGGGCCCATTCGGCGATCCTGGTCAACGCCTCGCGGGACGGGCTGGTCGACGCCGCCCATGACCTCTCCGAGGGCGGGCTCGCCGCCGGACTGGCCGAGATGGGCCTGCGCTTCGGCGTGGGCGCCCGGGTCGCTGTGGATGGGATCTGCGAGCGCGACGGCGTGGACCCCTTCACCGCGCTCTTCAGCGAGTCCCAGGCCCGCGCCCTGGTCGCGCTGCCCCGGTCGGAGGAGCTGCGCTTCACCGACATGACCTCG
>JBKBVC010000420.1:0-2308 GCA_046289805.1 Tabrizicola sp. | reverse complement strand
CGAGCGTATCGACGTAGTAGGCGCGGCTCCAGCCGAGGTCGGTGACGCGCAGCTCGACATGGCTGAGGCGGACGATGTTGAAGGGCGGGGACAGGTTCGGGGCGGGGATGGGCATCGGTCCTCCTCCTCAGACGCCGAGACGCGGGATCCTGTGCGCCCCCAGCGCAAGGGCCACGTTCTTCTGTTCCATGTAGAATTCGAACGACCAGTCGCCGCCGTCGCGGCCGATGCCGCTGGCCTTGACCCCCCCGAACGGAGTGGGCAGGTGGCGCACGTTTTCCGAGTTCACCCAGATCATCCCGGCTTCCAGCCGGTCGCTGAAGCGGAGAGCGCGGGTCAGGTCGTTGGTCCAGACATAGGCCGTCAGGCCGTAGGCGACCCCGTTGGCGATGGCCAGCGCCTCGGCCTCGTCCCGGAAGCGGATCGAGGTCAGGAAGGGGCCGAACACCTCTTCCTGGGCGATGCGCATCCCGGGGCGGGCCTCGGTGAAAAGGGTCGGGCGGATGAACCAGCCGGTTTCGCCCACCCTGTCGCCACCCGCGGCAAGCGTCGCGCCTTCGGCCTTGCCGAGTTCCACATAGGAGGCGACCTTGTCGAAATGGGTTTCGTGGATCAGCGGCCCGACCTCGGTCGCGGGGTCCAGCGGATGGCCGACGCGGATGCGGTTCACCCGCTCTACCAGCCGGGCATGGAAGGCGTCGGCGATGGAGTCCTGCACCAGAAGCCGGCTGGAGGAGGTGCAGCGTTCGCCGTTCAGCGAATAGATCATGAAGATCGCGGCATCCAGCGCGCGGTCGAGATCGGCATCCTCGAACACGATGACCGGATTCTTGCCGCCCAGCTCGAAATGGACCCGTTTCAGCGTCTCGGCCCCCTGGCGCATGATCGCGCTGCCGGTGCGGCTTTCGCCGACGAAGGCGATGGCGCGGATCAGGGGATGTTCGGTCAGCGCGCGCCCCGCGCCTTCGCCCATGCCGTTGACCAGGTTCAGGACGCCGGGGGGCAGGCCGGCCTCGTGGCAGATCTCGGCCAGAAGGCGCGCGGTCAGCGGCGAGAACTCGGCCGGCTTGTGGACGACCGTGCAGCCGGCCGCCAGCGCCGGGGCGATCTTCCAGGTGGACAGCATGAAGGGCGTGTTCCAGGGGGTGATGACCCCCACCGGGCCGATGGGGTGGCGGCTGGTGACGTTCAGGTGGTCGGGCGTGGGCAGGCTTTTCCCGTCCCGCGCGCCGGGGGCGAGGTCGGCGAAGAAGCGGAAGTTCTCGGCCCCGCGCAGGGCGGCCTTGGACATGAAGCGCCAAGCCTGTCCCGTGTCCCAGCATTCGCACAGCGCGATCTCCTCGGCGCGGGCCTCGATGCGGTCGGCGATGCGGTGCAGGATCGCCTTGCGCTTGTCGCCCGGCAGGGACGCCCAGGCCGGGAAGGCTTCCTTCGCCGCCCTCGCCGCGCGGTCCACCGTTTCACGGGTGCCCAGTGCCACGCGGGCGATCAGGCTGTCGTCCACCGGAGAGCGGGTCTCGAACCAGTCGTCCCCCGCCACGTCCTGCCCGCCAATCAGGTTCCGGATGCCGCCCTCGCGGAAGCGTGCGAGATGGCCGGCAAGTTTCGCCTGATGCGTGGCTGGGTCGGTCACTGGCTGTCTCCCGGCAGGTAGCGGCGGATGGACGAGGTCTTTGGCGAAAGTGCGGGGTCGATGTCGCGCATCTCGAAGGACAGCGCGAGGGAGGAGGTGGCGAGAGCCTCGGCGCAGAAGGTTTCGGCGGCGGCGAAGATCCGGGCCGTTGCGCGGGCCTTGTCCTCGGCGCTGCGCCCGCCGCGCAGCCGCAGCGAGATGTCGACGAAGGCGTGGTTCGGGTTGCCGTCGGCGATCACGACATGGGTGCAGGCCGTGGCGCGGACCCGGATCCCGGCAAGCGGCAGGATCCCCGTCGCGGCGGCGGCATCGCGCAAGGTCCGGCAGAGGCCCGCGATGTCGAGGCGGTCTTCCAGGTTCGGGGAATAGTCGATCTGGATATGCGGCATGGCTGTGGTTCCGAAGATATTTGCTTTGTTAAATAAATGTTCCCTTCTGTCAATTTGAATGTGCGAAGACCGAAAGGGAGAGCCGTCCTCGGGGCATCGAGCCCCTCGGACGGCGTTGCCACGGACGGCCGCGGCGGCGGCTCAACTGGACAAATCCGGGTCCATGTGACAGGGAAGGGCGGTTCAAGGAGCCGCCCCGATGACCGTCACCACCCGCTTTGCCCCCTCGCCCACCGGCTGGATCCATGTCGGCAACCTGCGCACCGCGCTGATGAATTACCTCATC
>JBKBVC010000419.1:0-2330 GCA_046289805.1 Tabrizicola sp. | reverse complement strand
ACTGGTCGAAAGCCTGCAACGTCAGGGGGTGCGGGTGTCGGTCGTCTCGACGATCCGCAGCCAGCCACCGATGATCGCGGACGAGTTGCGCCGGCAGGCCGACAACTTCATCGAACTGGACGAGCTGCGCGAAGTCATCGGTCGTCCGCCGCGCGAGCCGCGGCCCGTGGTCGGGGAAGAGGTCGCGGTCGAGGCCAAGTGAGCCCAGCCATCGCCGGGGCGGCTGGGGAGCGCCCGGTGATCGCAGCATGATCGCCCTCACGGGATTGTTCGTCGCGGCCTTTCTGGCCGCGACCCCGGTGCCGTTCCAGTCGGAACTTGTGTTCCTCGGCCTTCAGGCCGCGGGGTGGGGCACCTTCTGGCTGGTCGCGGTCGCCTCGGTCGGCAACACGCTCGGCTCCTGCGTGACCTACGGCCTTGGCCGCTGGCTATCCGACCAGCGCGACCATCGCTGGTTTCCTCTGAGGCCCGCGCAGATGGCCCGGGCCGAGGGCTGGTGGGGGCGCTGGGGGCTCTGGCTCCTCCTTCTGAGTTGGGCACCCTTCGGCGACATGATCGTGGCACTCTCCGGCGTGCTGCGCGTGCCCCTGCCGGTGTTCCTGCTCCTCGTCGCCGTGGCCAAGACCGGCCGCTACATCGCGCTTGGCTGGTTCGGGGCGGCAGTTCTTGGTTGACCGGCTGTTAGCCAGCCTCTTGAGAAACCCCTAACGTCCGCGACCAAGTCATTGATCTGTAAACAAGAATGGCACTCTGTCCACCGTGGACACATCCTGCGCTGGACGCCCCCTCTCGCAGGCCTTACATCTGTCCCGACCCCAGCCGAAGGCCGCCCGATGTCCGACCTGCCGCCCCTCACCCTCTACCTCGCCGCCCCCCGCGGCTTCTGCGCCGGGGTGGATCGGGCGATCAAGATCGTCGAGATGGCCCTGCAAAAGTGGGGCGCCCCGGTCTATGTCCGGCACGAAATCGTCCACAACAGATTCGTCGTGGACAGCCTGAAGGCGCAGGGTGCCGTCTTCGTCGAGGAACTCGACGAGGTTCCCTCCGACCGCCCCGTCGTCTTTTCCGCCCACGGCGTCCCGAAATCCGTCCCGGCCGAGGCCGCCCGCCGCAACATGATCGCGGTGGACGCCACCTGCCCGCTGGTGACGAAGGTCCACAACGAGGCCGCCCGCCACCATGAGGCCGGCATTCAGATGATCTACATCGGCCATGCCGGCCATGCCGAAACCGTCGGCACCATGGGCCAGCTTCCCCCCGGCGAGGTGCTGCTGGTCGAAACCGTCGCGGACGTGGCGAAGCTTCAGGTCCGCGACCCCGCCAAGCTCGCTTTCATCACCCAGACCACGCTGTCCGTGGACGACACCGCCGAGATCGCCGCCGCGCTCAAGGCCCGCTTCCCCCTGATCCGGGCCCCCGCGCACGACGACATCTGCTACGCCACCACCAACCGCCAGGCCGCCGTCAAGGCGGTCGCGCCGAAGATCGACGCGCTCCTTGTGATCGGCGCCCCCAACTCCTCGAACTCCCGGCGCCTGGTCGAGGTCGGCAGCGCCGCCGGCTGCCCCTATTCCATGCTGATCCAGCGTGCCTCCGACATCGACTGGCGCGCGCTGCACGGCGTCCGCGCCATCGGCCTCACCGCCGGTGCCTCTGCGCCCGAGGTGCTGGTGAACGAGGTCATCGACGCCTTCCACGCCCGTTTCACCGTCACGGTTGACCTCGTCGAAACCGCCGTCGAGGACGTCGAATTCAAGGTTCCCCGCATCCTGAGAGAACCCGCCTGATGCTGAAGCCGCTTGCTTTCCTGATTGTCCTTGCGCTGCCGGTGCAAGCCGACGAACCGGCCCCGGTGCTGGCCGACTACTGGACCAATTCGGGCAGCCTGCCGCCCGAATACGCCTGGGAAACCAGCGTCCTGATCCGCGAGGACGGACAACTGGAGCTGAAGCACTGCCGGGGCTACCAGACCGAGGGCCCCGCCTGCAAGCAGCGCAAGGCGAAGGTCCCTGCGACCGCGCTGGAGGCAATCCGCACCGCGGCGACGGACAGCGGACTGCTTGAGGAACCCGCCCGCGAGACCGATGCGCCGGTGGTCGGCGGCGGGATGACCTGGGGTCATGTCTACCTGCCCGGCGGGACGGTCGAGCTGCTTTCGCAACCCGCAGAAGCCGATGTGCAGCGGGTCGGCAAGGTTCTTGCCGCCATTGCCGCCGCCATCCCGCCGCGATTTGAGCGCTTCACCGATCCGGACTGACTGGCCTTGCGCGGCGGGGCAGGCTAGATCATCGCAATGACCGACGACACCCGCATCCCCCGCCCTGCCCTTC
>JBKBVC010000015.1:0-11330 GCA_046289805.1 Tabrizicola sp. | reverse complement strand
TCGATAGGACACCAGCCACGTGGCCAGGTCCTCGGCCGGCATCGGTCGGGCGATGACAAAGCCCTGCACATGGCCGCAGCCCAGTTGTGCCAGAAGCGCATGTTCTGCCGGGGTCTCGACCCCTTCGGCCAGGGTTTCCAGGCCCAGACGCTCGGCCAGCGACAGGATCGCGGTCACCAGATTCTGCTGGTCACGGTTCTGGTCAACCTCCTTGACGAAGCTGCGGTCGATCTTGAGCCGACTTAATGCAAAGCGGCGGATGGCGGCTATCGAGGCATGGCCCGTTCCGAAATCGTCGAGATCGACGCCGCAGCCCATTGCTGCGATCCTTCCGATATTCGCGGCGACGACATCCTCGCCGTCATCTGAAACCACGGATTCGAGGACCTCGACCGTCAGACGCGAGGGCGACAGGCCGAAACTGTCCAGCATCCACGCCAGTCGGTCGGGCAACTGCGGATCGCGCAGTTCCTGCTGCGAGAAGTTGACCGCCACAGCGGGGATGTGCAATCCCCTCCGGTCGAAGTCGGCCAGCATGGCAAGCGACTGCTTCAGCATGGTCTGGCCAAGAAGCTCCATCAGGTCGGAGCCCTCGATCGCGGGAAGAAATGCCGCGGGCGCAAGACAGCCTCGGTCCGGGTGCTCCCAGCGTACGAGTGCCTCGACCCCGGTGACTTCACCGCTGTCGGTGGAGATCTGCGGCTGGAACCAGGCGCGCACTTCGCCCCGGTCGACTGCTGCCGCAAAGCCGGCGCGCAAGGCGTCACGTTGGGATCGGGCGCGTGCCATCTCGGCCGTGAAGCCGCGAATTGCGCCCGGAGGGCACATCGCAGCCTCGTCCCCGGCGACCTGGGCCGCGTCGAGCAGTGCCCGCCCGCTGGGCTGCGTCAGTTGTGCCGAGTGGCAGAAGCCGATCGAACAGATGACCTGCACCGGTCCGGACGCGAGGATCACCGGCTGCTGAACCACCAGTTGCATGCGGGCGGCAATTCGCACCATGATCTCGGCGTCCAGCCTTGGAGAGGCCGAAAGCGCCACGGCAAGACTGCCGTCCTCGAGCGTGTAGAGCAGGTCTCCCGGGCGGAGCGCCCCGCGCAGGCGCGCAACAGACGTGGCCAGGACCTCGCTTTGCCGGCTGCGTCCCAGCCGGTCGCAGAGATGCGCCGCACCGTCGAACTGGATGACCAGACAGCCGGTCGCGCCGCCACGGACGGCAATCTCTGCAAGCGTTGCGTCCAGCCGGGAGATCACCTGGTCGGACACGGATGCGGACGTGCCGGTCGGAACCAGACGCCGGACCGCGAGCAGGGCCATCGGACACAGGGTCGCCATCGCGGCCAGTCCAGCTTCGCCACCGAGCCAGAACCCGGCCAGCGCCAGAAGCGGCGACAGGGCCAGGATCTGCCAGGACTGAATCGCCGGCCGCAGCGGTGCCAAGAACATGCCAGTCGCCCCCGTTCAGGCGGGCCCGATGCCCGCGGATCGCGGTCAGGCTAGGCGGATGTTCATGAGCAGTTCCTTAACGCTCATCCGAAAGTTGCGTCGAATTCTCCGCATTGGTCGCTCCGGCAACCAGGGCGGCGAAATCGAACAGTCCGGGGTCTGCCAGGTGCGAGGGGCGCACGTTCATCAAGGCCCGGAACATGATCTGACGACGGCCCGGGCTCCGGGTTTCCCAGTCGTCAAGCAGCTTCTTGACCTGGGCCCGTTGCAGCCCCTCCTGGCTGCCGCAGAGGTCGCACGGGATGATCGGATAGCCCATGGCCGCGGCGAACCTGCCGCAATCCTCTTCGGCGACGAAGGCAAGCGGTCGGGCGACGTAGAGGTCGCCGTCCTCGTTCAGGAGACGCGGCGGCATCGAGGCCAGGCGCCCGCCGTGGAAGAGGTTCATGAAGAAGGTTTCCAGTATGTCGTCGCGGTGGTGGCCGAGGACGACGGTCGAACAGCCCTCTTCCCGCGCGATGCGGTAGAGGTTGCCGCGCCGCAGCCGCGAGCAGAGCGAGCACATCGTCCCGCCAGGCTTGATCTTGTCGATCACCACCGAATAGGTGTCCTGATATTCGATCCGGTGCGGCACGCCCATCCGGGTCAGGAACTCGGGCAGCACGGTGGCGGGAAAGCCGGGCTGGCCCTGGTCGAGGTTGCAGGCCAGAAGGTCCACCGGCAGAAGCCCGCGCCATTTCAGCTCGTGCAGGATCGCCAGCAGCGTGTAGCTGTCCTTGCCGCCAGACAGGCAGACCAGCCAGCGGTCGCCCGCGCGGGCCATGCCGTAGGTCTCGATCGCCTCGCGCACCTGTTGCACCAGACGCTTGCGCAGCTTGCGGAATTCCAGGCTTTTCGGGGCGCCGTGGAACAGCGGGTGGATGTCGTCGGTATCGTCGAGCATGGGCAGACCTTTCGGGATGCGCCCTTATGCCAGAGCAGTGCCACGGGTGCAAAGACCCGCTCTTCGCTGTGGCCTGCGAAGAGCGACCGAAGGAAGCGATGAGCCGCCCGTTCAGACGTGCTGCGCGCCGTTCACCTCGATCTCGGCGCCCGATATGTAGCTCGACTGGTCCGAACAGAGGAACCAGATCACGTCGGCGACCTCTTTCGGCTGGCCGAGGCGCTGAAGGGGCAGCTTCTCCACGATCTTGTCGGTGCCGGGCGACAGGATCGCGGTCTCCACCTCGCCCGGAGCGATGGCATTTACCCTCACTCCCAGGGGGCCGAAATCATGGGCCATCTCGCGCGTCAGGGCGGCGAGCGCGGCCTTGGATGTGGCATAGGCGGCCCCGGCGAAGGGATGGACGCGCGAGCCGGCGATGGACGTGACGTTGACGATCGAGCCCCTTGCAGCGGTCAGTTCGTCCTTCAGCCCGCGTGCGAGGATCACGCTGGCGAAGAAGTTGACATGGAACACGTGCCCCCAGGTCCGAAGATCGGTGTCCAGCGTGTTGAGCCGCGTGCCTCCGGGCCCCTTCGGGCTGATCCCGGCATTGTTCACGAGGGCATGGATCTTTCCGTCCACCTTGGCCTTGATCGTCTCGATCGCGGCGATGGTCTTGTTGGGATCGGCGAGGTCGATTTCGATATGGTTCGCCTCGCCGCCGGGCCAGGGGCAGCGCGGGTCGAAGGGCTGGCGTGAGCAGGTCAACACCCGCCATCCCTCCGCCGAAAATCGCTTGACGGTGGCATGGCCGATCCCGCGGCTGGCACCGGTCAGGACAAGGGTTTTCTGGTCTGACATGGGCGCTCTCCTTTGCTCTGCAAGCTACGCTTGCGCGCGAGGAAGGCAAGGCACGTCCGAATGGTCTTGGCTGGGGGTGGGAAAAGGCTTATGCGGCGCGAAAGCATGGAGGCGCCGATGAAGCAGCAGACCCTGACCGCCGAGAACGCCAAGGCCACTGCCAAGATGCTGTCCGAGGCTCTGCCTTACCTTCAGCGCTTCGAGGGCGCGGTGGTGGTGGTGAAGTTCGGCGGCAACGCGATGGGCGACGATGCGGCCATGGCCGAGTTCGCCCGCGACATCGTGCTGATGAAGCAGGTGGGCGTGCATCCGGTCGTCGTCCACGGCGGCGGGCCGATGATCAACGAAATGCTTGAAAAGCTTGGGATAAAATCCGAGTTCGTGCGCGGCAAGCGGGTGACGGACAAGGCCACGGTGGAGGTGGTCGAGATGATCCTGTCGGGCCTTGTCAACAAGCGGATCGTGCAGGCGATCATGGATGCGGGCGGCCGCGCGGTGGGGATCTCGGGCAAGGACGATGACCTGATGGTCTGCGAGGCGGACGATCCCGAACTGGGCTATGTGGGCCGTCCGGTCGAGATGAACGTGCAGGTGCTGCGTGACCTTTACAACGCGGGGATCATCCCTGTCGTGGCACCGGTCGCGACGGGGATGAAGGACAACGAGACCTTCAACGTCAACGGCGACACGGCGGCGGGCGCCATCGCCGGGGCGCTGAAGGCGGATCGACTGCTGCTCTTGACCGACGTGCCGGGGGTGAAGAACGCCGCCGGCGAGGTGATGACCCAGATCACGCCAGATGAGATCCGCCAGATGATCCGCGACGGGGTGATCTCGGGCGGCATGATCCCCAAGACCGAGACCGCGCTGATGGCCATCGAGCAGGGGACGCGGGCGGTGACGATCCTGGACGGCAAGGTGCCGAATGCCTGCCTCCTGGAACTGTTTACCGACCACGGCGCGGGGAGCCAGATCCGCAGCACGGAACCGCGCGTGAAGCCGCATGTCCGGCGATAGGCGGCGCGCGGTGGGTTAACCCGCTGAATCAGCAACGAATCTTCAGTCTGCTTCGCGTCGGCTTTGCGTCTGGCATCCGTCGGGCATCGCGTCGGGCGCTCGGCTGGCCCTGGCCCTGTTAACCTAGCCGCGCGAATCGGGTCCGGGGAGGGAGTATGGAGCAGGAACTGCTCTGTCGCGGGGGGATCTTTCTGGGCGTGCTCGCCCTGATGGCGGCGCTGGAGGCCTGGGCGCCGCGCCGGGTCCGCAGCCTTGACCGCAGCCGGCGCTGGCCGACGAACCTGGGTCTGACGGTCTTGAACACGCTGGCGCTGCGGGGGCTGGCCATCGCCCTGCCGCTTCTGGCGATCGGGGCGGCGCTGAATGCCGAGGCGCAGGGCTGGGGCCTCTTCAACCGGCTGGACTGGCCGGCATGGGTCGAGCTGGTGCTGGCCGTCCTGATCCTCGACCTCGCGATCTGGGCGCAGCATCTGGTCACGCACAAGGTGCCGCTGTTCTGGCGGTTCCACCGGGTCCACCATGCCGACCGCGACATGGACGTGACCACGGGTTTCCGCTTTCACCCGGTGGAGATCCTGGCCTCGATGGGGCTGAAGATCGGGCTAGTCTATCTGCTGGGGCCTGCGGCGCTGGCGGTGCTGGTCTTCGAGATCCTGCTCAGCGCCACGGCGCTGTTCAGCCATTCCAACCTGGCGCTTCCGGCGCCGGTGGACCGGGTGCTGCGGCTGGTGCTGGTGACGCCCGACATGCACCGGGTGCATCATTCGGTGCACCGGGCCGAGCATGACAGCAATTACGGCTTCTGCCTGTCGCTTTGGGACCGGATTTTTCGCACCTATGTGCCAGAACCGAAGGCGGGACATGACGGGATGACGGTGGGGCTGCAATGGCAGGACGACAGACCGGCGCGGCTGGGATGGCTTCTGGCGCTGCCCTTCTTCCGGCGCTGAACGCCCGGCTGGAAGCAGAGCGGCTGGAGATCCTGGGCGGCTTTGCCGTGGAGCCGGGAGAGGAGGGCTTTCCGGCGGGCACGCGGACGCTGATGCTGCTGGGACCGCGCGAGCCGGGGTTCTGGGCGCATCTGACGGTGCAGCCGGAATGGGGCGGGCCGGACCCGGTGGACCGCTGGTCGCGGCGCGTGATCGGGAAGATAGCCTGTGACCTGCAGGCCAAGGCCCTCTTTCCGTTCGGGGGGCCGCCATATCATCCGTTCTACCGGTGGGCGCTTCGGACGGGCCGGGTCTGGGACAGCCCGGTGCGGCTGCTGGTCCATGCCGGGCAGGGGCTGATGGTCAGCTTTCGCGGCGCGCTGGCCCTGCGCGAGGTGGTGGACCTGCCGCCCGCCGGGACGAAGCCCTGCGAGGGGTGCGCGGCGCCTTGCCTGTCGGCCTGCCCGGCGGGGGCGCTGGGGGCCGGGGGCTATGACGTGCCGGCCTGTCATGCCTGGCTCGACCGGGCCGGGGGGGCGGAATGCATGGCGGGGGGCTGCCTTGTGCGCCGCGCTTGCCCGGTGTCGCAAAGCTATGCAAGACTGCCCGAACAGTCGGCCTATCACATGGGGCAGTTCCACCGATGAAGCGGTTGATCCTGACGCGGCACGCGAAATCGTCGTGGGACGATCCGATGACCCCCGACCACGATCGCCCGCTGAACGAGCGCGGCAAGGCGGCGGCGGCGGATCTGGGCCAGTGGCTGGCCAGCCGCGACTATGTGCCGGGCGAGGTCCTGTGTTCCGACTCGCTTCGCACCCGCAAGACCTTTTCCGGCATCGCCCCCGCCCTGCCCGGCACGCCGGTGCTGGAGCTGAAGCCGGCGCTTTATCACGCGGGGCCAGACGTGATGATGGCCGTCCTGCGCCATGCCAAGGCGGATGTGGTGATGATGATCGGCCACAATCCCGGCATCGCCGAGTTCGCCGCGCGTCTGGTCGCGCATCCGCCGGCGAATCCGGAGTTCCATCGCTATCCCACCGGGGCGACCCTGGTCGCCGATTTCGACGTGGAGGACTGGGGCAAGGTCGCCTTCGGCACCGGCGTCGTGGTGGATTTCGTCGTCCCGCGCGAAATCGCGGTCTGAGCGCCTGACCCCGGCAGAGGGGCCGCCTCGGGGGCGATCGAGGCCCCGCTCGGCGGCGGGCCTCCGGCGGGAGTATTTGGGAAAAGGGCAAGCCATGGTCGGGCAGGGACCGGGCGCTATGTTCGACCTCTGAGACTGGAGGCGGGCATGCGGGCTTTGGTGGTGGGGGCGTCGGGCGGAATCGGCGGGGCGCTGGTGGCGGCGCTGAGGGCGCGGGGGGCGGAAGTCACCGGGCTGTCGCGGTCGGGCGATGGGCTGGAGGTGACCGATGAGGCTTCGGTGGCGGCGGTGCTGGGCGGCCTGGAGCCGGCGTTCGATCTGGTCGTCGTGGCGACAGGGGCGCTGGTCATCGACAGGGTGGGGCCGGAGAAGACGATCCGGGCGGTGACGGCCAAGGGGCTGGCGGAGCAGTTCGCGGTGAATGCGATCGGGCCGGCGCTGGTGATGAAGCATGCGTTGCGGCTTTTGCCGAGGGACCGGGTCGCGCGGTTGGCGGTGCTGTCGGCGCGGGTTGGGTCGATCGGGGACAACCATCTGGGCGGCTGGTACGGCTATAGGGCGGCCAAGGCGGCGCTGAACCAGCTGGTGCGGACAGCGGCGGTGGAGGCGAAGCGGACGCATCCCCTGTCGGTCTTTGTGGCTCTGCATCCGGGGACGGTGGAGACGGGACTCGCGCCGGCCTTGCGGGCGGGGCATCCCTCGGTTCCGGCGGAGGTGGCCGCGGGGAACCTTCTGCGGGTGCTTGAGGGGTTGGGTCCGGAAGCCTCGGGCGGGTTCTACGACTGGAAGGGCGAGGTCGTGCCGTGGTGAGGCTGGTCCTGGTGCTGGGGGATCAGCTGACGCCGTCGGTGGCGGCGCTGAAGGCGGCGGACAAGGCGCGGGATGTCGTGGTCATGGCGGAGGTGATGGGGGAGGGGACCAGCGTCCCGCACCATCCGCAGAAGATCGCGCTGATCCTGGCGGCGATGCGGAAGTTCGCCGTTGCGCTGGAGGCCGAGGGCTGGCGGGTCGCCTATTCGCGGCTGGATGACCCGGGGAATTCCCATACGATCTCGGGCGAGCTCTTGCGGCGGGCCTCGGAGTTCGGGGCCTCGGGCGTGCTGGCGACGAAGCCGGGAGAGTGGCGGGTGTTGCGGGACCTCGAGAACCTGCCGCTGCCGGTCCGGGTGCTGGAGGACGACCGGTTCCTGTGTTCGGAAGCCGAGTTTGCGGCCTGGGCGAAGGGGCGCAAGCAGCTGCGGATGGAATGGTTCTACCGCGAGATGCGGCGCAAGACGGGCCTGCTGATGGAGGGGGACCAGCCGGCGGGCGGGCAGTGGAATTTCGACCACGACAATCGGAAGCCGGCGAAGGCTGACCTGTTGCGGCCCCGGCCCCGGGATGTCGCGCCGGATGCTGTGGTCGAGGAGGTGCTGGCCCTGGTGGAGGCGCGGTTTGACCATTTCGGGCGGCTGCGGCCGTTCCGCTGGGCGACGGACCGGGCGGGGGCTCTGGCCGCCCTGGCGGAGTTCGTGGCGGAGCGGTTGCCCCGGTTCGGCGAAGAGCAGGATGCGATGCTGGCCGGCGAGCCCTTCCTGAGCCATGCGGCGATCTCGCCCTATCTGAATCTCGGGCTTCTGGAACCGATGGAGGTCTGCCGGGCGGTCGAGGCGGCCTGGCAGGGGGGACAGGTGCCGATCCAGGCGGCGGAAGGGTTCATCCGGCAGGTGATCGGCTGGCGGGAATATGTGCGCGGCATCTGGGCGTTGACGGGGCCGGCCTATCTGGAGGGGAACGCGCTGGGCCATTCCCGCGCCTTGCCGGCGGTCTATTGGGGAGGCGAGACGGGCATGGCCTGCATGCGGGCAGTCATCGCGCAGACGCGGGATCTGGCCTATGCGCATCATATCCAGCGGCTGATGGTGACGGGGAATTTCGCGCTCCTGGCCGGGGTCGCGCCGAGCAGGGTGCATGAGTGGTACCTGTCGGTCTATGCCGATGCCTTCGAATGGGTGGAGGCGCCGAACACGCTGGGGATGAGCCAGTTCGCGGACGGGGGGCTTCTGGGGTCGAAACCCTATGTCTCGTCCGGGGCCTATATCGACCGGATGTCGGATTACTGCGGGGGGTGCCGGTATCGGGTAAAGGAGAAACGGGGCGACCGGGCCTGTCCGTTCAACCTGCTCTACTGGCACTTCCTGGACCGGCACCGGGAACGGTTCAGGGCCAATCCGCGGATGGCGCAGATGTATCGGGTCTGGGACGGGATGCCGGAAAGCCACCGGCAGGCGGTGCTGGCCGACGCCGACGACCTGCTGGCCCGGCTGGACTCCGGAGCGCCGGTCTGAGGCGGCGCTGCCTCCGGCGGGAGTATTTGGGCAAGGGGCAAGCGCAGGAGGCGGGGCTTCGGGATCAGGCGAAGAAGCCGGGACCAGCGCGGGTCAGCAGCTCGTCTGCCAGGGCGCGGCCGATGTCTGCGCCCTGGCCGGCCGGGCCGCGCCGGTCGCCGGTGACGGAGGCGCTGCCGTCGGGGCGCAGGATCTCGCCGCGCAGCCAGAGGCTGTCGCCCTCGATCACCGCAAGGCCCGCGATGGGGGTTTCGCACGAGCCGTCGAGCCGGGCGAGGAAGCTGCGTTCGGCTGCGAGGCGCAGGGCGGTTTCCCTGTCGTGGATGCGCGACAGCAGCGCGGCGGTGCGGTCATCGGCCGTGCGGCGTTCGACCCCGATCGCGCCCTGGGCAACGGCGGGCAGCATCTCTTCGGGCGCGATGGCGGAGCGGACGACACTATGCATCCCGAGGCGAGTGAGGCCCGCCATCGCAAGGAAGGTCGCGTCGGCCACGCCGTCGTCGAGCTTGCGCATCCGGGTCTGCACGTTGCCGCGGAATTCTACGAGGTGCAGGTCGGGTCGGCGGAGCGCGAGTTGCGCGCGGCGGCGGAGGGAAGAGGAGCCTACGGTGGCCCCGTGGGGCAGGTCGGCGATGGACGCATAGCGTGGCGAGACGAAGGCGTCGCGCACATCGGCGCGGGGGAGGTAGCAGTCGAGGATCAGGCCCTCGGGCTGCACCGTGGGCATGTCCTTCATCGAATGGACGGCGATGTCGATGGAGCCGTCGAGCAGCGCCTCCTCGATCTCGCGGGTGAAAAGGCCCTTGCCGCCGATCTCGCGCAGGGCCTTGTCCTGGATCTGGTCGCCGGTGACCTTGATGACCACGATCTCGAAGGCATCCTCGGGCAGCGCGAAGGCGGCCATCAGGCTGCGGCGCGTCTCGTGCGCCTGCCAGAGGGCGAGGGGCGAACCTCGGGTGCCGATCTTGAGGGGACGCGCGGGGGTGGGCAGATCATCGCTCATGCGCCCAGCCTTAACCCTGTCAGGCCAGCCTTACAACTCTTGACAAGCCGGGCGGGGCAGCGGACGCATGGTCCGACACGGAAAGGACTTCCCATGACCAAGACGATCCTGCGCGCGCTGAAGGGCGAGGTGCTGCCCACCCCCCCGATCTGGATGATGCGCCAGGCGGGCCGCTACCTGCCGGAATACCGCGAGACGCGGGCGAAGGCGGGAGATTTCCTGTCGCTCTGCTATACGCCGGAGCTGGCCGCCGAAGTCACCTTGCAGCCGATCCGCCGCTTTGGGTTCGACGCCGCGATCCTGTTTGCCGACATCCTCCTGCTGCCGCAGGCGCTGGGCCCCAGGCTGTGGTTCGAGAGCGGCGAGGGCCCGCGGATGGAAACGACGGACACGCCGGGCCAGGTGGCGAACCTGAAGCCCGTGGAGGCGATCCACGAAACGCTGGCCCCGGTCTACGAGACGGTGCGGATTCTGGCGCGGGAACTGCCGAAGGAGACGACGCTGATCGGCTTTGCCGGTGCGCCCTGGACGGTGGCGACCTACATGATCGCTGGCCGGGGCTCGACGGACCAGGCGGCGGCGCATGCGCTGAAGGACCGCGACCGGGCGACCTTTCAGGCGCTGATCGACCGGATTGTCGAGGCGACGGTGGAGTATCTTTCGGCCCAGATCGAAGCCGGGGCAGAAGTGGTCAAGCTGTTCGACAGTTGGGCCGGCAGCCTGAAGGGACAGGATTTCCGCGACTTTGCCGAGGCACCGGTGGCGCGCATCATTGCAGCCCTGAAGGCGCGGCATCCCGGCGTGCCGGTCATCGCCTTCCCGCGCGAGGCGGGGCAGGGCTATATCGGCTTTGCGCACCGGACGGGGGCGGATTGCGTGGCGATCGACCATTCGGTCAGCCCGGAATGGGCGGCGGCGAATGTGCAGATCGACGGCTGCGTGCAGGGGAACCTCGCACCCGAGCACATGGTGACGGGCGGGCAGGCTCTGGTGGCGGCAACGCGGCATGTGGTGCGCGCCTTTTCGAAGGGGCCGCATATCTTCAACCTGGGCCACGGGATCACGCCGGACGCGAATCCCGACAATGTGCAGTTGATGATCGACACGGTGCGGGGCGGCTGACCGGCCGCTTGCCGTCCGGGAAACGACACATGCGGCATGCAGGCGGCATGCGGGCATTGCGGGCCGGCAGACCCGTCCGGCGCCCGCAATCTGCGGCATCCGCCGCAACGGGCGCCGTCGCGCCCCTGCGCCGGGCTGGCGGGACATGATGGCGTGCGACCCGTGACGCGGCGGCACGGCGCGCGCGGGGCGCTGGCCGTGACCCGCTGCGCCTCCTCGCGGGATGGCGAGAAGAAAACGAAGTCGAACGACCAGCGGGTCGGTCAGGCGTGGATCGCGCCGTCGCCGCAGGCGAGCGCGGCCTCGCGCACGGCCTCGGACCAGGTGGGATGCGCGTGGCAGGTGAGTGCCAGGTCCTGCGCCGAGGCGCCGAATTCCATGGCCACGCAGACCTCGTGGATCAGATCGCCCGCCGCCGGGCCGATGATGTGGCAGCCGAGAATGCGGTCGGTTGCGGCGTCCGCGATCAGCTTCACGAAGCCTTCGGCCTGGAACACGGCCTTGGCGCGGGCATTACCCATGAAGGGGAACTTGCCGACCTTGTAGGCGCGACCCG
>JBKBVC010000014.1:1163-11379 GCA_046289805.1 Tabrizicola sp. | reverse complement strand
ATCCCGAGCCTGCCGAGCAATTCCAGCGTTTGCCGGGCTGAGCCGGGTGGGGTGGTGCCTGCCAGTTCCAAGGTGACGGCGCCGTGCAAGGTCGACCAGATCAGCAGTTCCAGCGCCCGCGCTTCGGCTTCCGCCATGCCGCTGCCGATCAACCCGTCGCCATAGACCGACAGCGTCGCCCGCGCCCGCGCGACGGTGCGGCCTAGCGCGCTGTCGCTTCCGTCCTCCTGCTGATGCTGTTCGAACATCAGGCGATAGGTGTTGGCGTTGCTGAGCGCGAAATCGAGATAGGCGCGCCCGGCCGCTGCGGCTTTGGCAGCGGCATCGCCGGGGGTTGCGGCATAGGCGGCCTCCAGCTGATCGGCGAAGACGGTGCGGAAAACGACACCACCTTCACCATCTATGGCAACACCAAGCTGGCCAGCGGCGTGGGCCTGGGTGCCTTCCTGTCGGGCGTCGACTCGGATGTCGCCTATGCCAACGACTACGCCATCGGTATCGGCGCAAGCTACGATCTGGGCGGTGCCAGCGTTGCCGGCACGATCCAGCAGGGCTTCCACGACGAGACCTATGCCGACCTCGGCATCAACTTCTCGTTCTGATCCACCCGGATCGAACGAAGGGAAGAGCGGGCCTTGCGCCCGCTCTTTTCTTTTCCGCCCGTCCGGTTAGGTTGCCCGGCAAACGGGGGACGTGATGGCATTGGCAGACATTCTTGCGCGGGTTCGCGCGGCCGAGGTGGCGGCGGGGCGGGCGGCGGGTTCGGTGACGCTGATTGCCGTGTCCAAGGTGCAGCCCGCCGAACGGATTGAGGCGGTGCTGGAACAGGGCCACCGCGTCTTTGGCGAGAATTATGTGCAGGAGGCCGCCGCGAAATGGCCCGCCTGGCGCGACCGTTTCGGCAGGGTGGAGCTGCACATGATCGGCCCCTTGCAGACCAACAAGGCCAGGCTCGCGGTGGACCTGTTCGACGCGATCCATACGCTCGACCGGCCCTCGCTGGCGCAGAAGCTTGCCAGGCTCGGGCAGGCCCGCGGGGCGCTGCCGCAGCTTTTCGTCCAGGTGAACACCGGGCAGGAACCGCAGAAGGCCGGCGTTCTGCCTGCCGACCTGCCGGGGTTCCTGCGCGACTGCCGGGCGATGGACCTGGCGCCGGTCGGTCTCATGTGCATTCCGCCCGAGGGCGAGGACGCCGCACCGCATTTCGCCATGCTGGCGCGAATGGCGGCAGATCACGGGCTGACCGGCCTTTCCATGGGGATGAGCGGCGATTTCGAGACCGCCATCGCCCACGGTGCAACCCATGTCCGTGTCGGCAGCGCCATCTTCGGTGCGCGGGCCTACCAGACCTGACGCACCCCGCCGGACATCGGGCGCCTCCCCTCCCCCTCCGTGGGGAGGGGATGGGGGTGGGGGCTCCGGCGCACAGGGTTGACAGTTCCCTAACGTCCGCGCTCAAAACATTGAAAAAAAATGATAATCCGGAATTGTCCACCGTGGACAGGGTCAGGTCAGCCAGACCCGGCCATAGGGCGGCAGGACGACCTGGCCGGCATGCGGGGTGACGATGGCATCGGACAGCTCGTCCCGCAGGCCCGTCACCCCCAGCGCGCGGACCCGGTGTTCGGGAATGTGCTGCCAGTCCTCGGTGAAGTTGAACAGCCCCAGCAGCACTCCGGTCGGCGCCAGCCTCTGCACCGCCAGCACGGCATCGTTGCCCGAGGGCACGACCCGGACCGGATATGCGGCATGCAGGGCAGGAGTCGCGCGGCGGCGGGCAAGGATATGCTTCGTTCCCCGGAATACCCTTGCCGCGGGGGCTTCGCCCTTGTGCCTCTCGGCCGCCAGCGCCCAGTCCATCCGGGGCCGGTGCAGCCAGCGGCTGTCATGCGCGTGGTCGGGATGATCGAGGTAGGACCAGTCGTTCAGCAATGCCAGCTCGTCGCCCATGTAGATCAGCGGGATCCCGCCCCAGGCCGCGATCAGCGCATGGCCCAGCAGGATGCGCTGCACCGCCATGTCGCGACCCGCGTCATCCGTCGCCCGCTCCAGTCCCGCCAGCGAGGCGAAGGACCCCGAAATCCGCTTGTCCCCCGTCACCTCGTTCACTTGGAACAGCGCGCCTTTGGCGAAGCTGCCGGGAAACGACCCTTCGTAGAAGTCGGACAGGAAGGCGCGGTGGCCGTGGCCGGACAGGCCCACCGCCGCCGCGTCCTCGTCCGTCACCGCCCAGCCGATGTCGTCATGGCAGCGGATGTAGGTGGCGTAGGTGGCATTGGTCAGCCGCTCGGGGAAATGCGTGGCGAGCACATGCGTCATCAGCCGCGTGTCGCGGGTGGCCAGCGCCGACCAGAACTGCACCATCAGGCTGTTGTGGTAGGCGAGGTTGCCCTCCTTGCCGTCATGCTTGCCACGACCAAGGTAGGGCAGCATCTCGGACGGCGAGACGATCGCCTCTTCCAGATGGATCACCGCTGCGCTCGCGATGCGCGAACAGGCCCGCAGCGCCTGGAGGATCATGTGGACCTCGGGCTCCGACTGGCAGCGGGTGCCCAGCCGCTTCCACATGAAGGCCACCGCGTCCAGCCGCAGGACATCGACCCCCTTGTTGGCCAGGAACAGCATCACCTCGACGATCTCCAGGAACACGGCCGGGTTGGCCCAGTTCAGGTCCCACTGGTGTTCGTTGAAGGTGGTCCAGACCCATTTGCCGATCTCCGGGTAATGGGTGAAGTTGCCCGGCGCGTTGTCCGGGAAGACCTCGACCAGCGTCTGCTCGTAAAGCCTCGGCAGGTCGGGGCTGTCGAACATCAGGTAGTAGTCCTGATACTTCGGGTCGCCCTTGGCCGCCTTCCTCGCCCAGGCGTGTTCCTTCGCCGTATGGTTCAGCACCAGATCGACGCAGAGCGACATGCCTCGGGCACGCAGCGCCGCGCTGACCGCCTCGAAATCCGCCATCGAGCCATAGGCCGGGTTGATCTGGCGGTAGTCCATCACCGAATAGCCGCCGTCGCTGTCGCCCGGGCGGGGCTTCAGGCAGGGCATCAGGTGGACATAGGTGATGCCCAGATCCTCAAGGTAGTCCAGCCTGTCCAGAACCCCCTTCAGGTTGCCCGCGAAGCGGTCGATGTAGAAGACATAGCCCGCCATGTCCGGGCGCTGGAACCAGTCGGGTTCGAGATCCCGCTTCAGGTCGAGAAGCTTCAGATCCTCGGGCCGGTCCGCCCAGCCCTTGCGCAGCAGCCTGACCAGCCGCTCGCGGAAGGCCGGATAGTCGGGGCGCGCGCCATAGAGAGCTTCCAGCATCGCAAACAGGTCAGGAGAGGACCGCTCCAGCCGCAGCTCGAAGATCCGGTCATCGGCGCTGATCGTCCGGGCCATGCGATCCTCCTCCCAGCAACAGGCCCAAACTAGCGGCCTCAAAGCGTTTTGGGAAGGGGTCAGCCGGGTACGATCAGCCGGGTCTGATGGGTGATGCGCGGGGCGATCCACAGCAGGTCGCGGCGCGACAGGGCCACGCAGCCGGCGGTCGGAGCGCCGGGTCTGCGCCACTGGTGCAGAAAGATCGCCGAGCCCCGGCCCGGCTCTGCCTGGGGCCAGTTCCAGTCGGTGATCACGATCAGATCATACATCGGATCGGCCCGGCGCAGGCGCTCGTGGCCGAAGCCGTGCGGCGCGCGGACCATCAGGTTGTAGTCCGGGTCCAGGGGATCGTCCGACCAGAGGTCCGACGGCCCGATCGGCAGCGCCCAGTCGGCGGGTCGGGTCAGCCGGTCGGGGCGGTAGAGCATGCCGACCAGCCGATGGACGCCGGCGGGCGTGGCCCCGTCGCCCTCGCGTTTCCGTCCCGGCGGAACGATGCCGCCGCGCCCGACGGTGCAGGGGAAGACCCGGCCCAGAAAGCGCAGGCCCATGGGCGTGACCACCAGATCGGCGGGCTTCACAACAGATGCCCCGATTTCGCGGCCTTGGTCGCCAGATAGGCACGGTTCTCGGCCGTCTCGCCCACGCGCAGCGGCACCCGCTCGGTCACGTGCAGGCCGCAGCCCTCCATCATCGCCAGCTTCTTCGGGTTGTTCGTCAGCAGCCGCACGCTGGAAAACCCCAGCTTGCGCAGGATCTGCGCCCCGATGCGGAAGTCGCGCTCGTCGTCCTCGAAACCCAGCCGATGATTGGCCTCGACCGTGTCGAAGCCCTGATCCTGCAAGGAATAGGCGCGCATCTTGTTGGCCAGACCGATCCCCCGGCCCTCCTGGTTCAGATACAGAAGGACGCCCGCGCCCTCCTCGCCCATCTGCGCCAGCGCCGCGCGCAGCTGCGGGCCGCAATCGCATTTCAGACTGCCCAGCACGTCGCCGGTGAAACAGGCGGAATGGAGCCGCGCGAGGACGGGTTTCGACCGGTCGGGGCGACCGATCTCGATGGCATAGTGTTCCTCACCGCCATCCTCGGGGCGGAAGACATGCACCCGGCCCGCTGACGAGGCTTCCAGCGGCACCCGTGCCGAGACCACCTCGTCCATCGGCGGCAAGGCGGCAAGCGCCGGGCCGATCTCCTCCAGGGTCAGCAGCGTCAGGCCATGCGTGCCGGCCAGCATCAGGGCATGGTCCACCGGCACCAGGAGGGCGGCGGGCAGAAGATGCGCCGACTTCGCCAGCGCCAGCGCCGCGCGCGCCAGATCGGCCGGGCCCTCGCGCAACGCATGCAGCGGCCCCTTCATCGGCACGCGCAGATCGTCCGCCGGGTCGGCGACGGCGCGCAGCCAGTCCAGACCCGCCTCCGCCGGAGGCACCACGCGCGCCAGGTCGCCGTCATAGGCGCGGGCCTTCAGCGTTTCGGCCCGCCGCCGGGTGATCGCCAGCACCGGCGCGCCGAAGCCGCGCAGATCGGCAAGCCGGTCGCCGTCCAGCGTCTCGACCGCCGCCACCAGCGCGGCCCCGCCCGCGCCGGTCAGCACGACGGGCACGCCCATGCGCAGATCGCCGCGGGCGCGGGTGAGGCGTTCGGCGATGGAAAGGGCAAGCGACATGCACCCAATCTAGGCCGCATCGGCGCCGGGCGGAAGCCTCGGCTGCGGCTCCGGTCCAAAAGGCCGAAGATCGGTGGGGCAGGCGATCAGGATGTCGGTCGGGCCGATGGCCACATCCGGTGGCACCATCCGGTGATGGCGCAGGAAGTGCAGCGACACCCGCGGGCATCCTGGCGGAAATCGTGGTGCAGGACCAGCGTCAGCCGGCCTTCGGCCAGAAGCTGGCGGTTGGTGCGGTCAAGGTCATGGGCGATGAAGACCTCGACCGGACGCCCGGCCTCGGCAAAGGCCTCCAGGATCGCCCGGTTGCCGCCGCCGATGGAATAGACACTGCCGATGTCGGGATGGTCGCGCAATGCCTCCAGCACCAGCCGCCGGGTGGTCCGGTCCACGCCCAGCCCCTCCGAGACGGTCAGCGTCGGCAGGGCGGGATCCTGCCGCGCCAGATGGTCAAGGAACCCGATCCGCCGTTCATCCTCGCCCCGGAACATCTGCGAGGACAGCGTGATCAGCACCCGCGACTCCGCCCGCCGCTGCATCCGCTGCATCAGATAGGCCGCCGTGGCACCCGCGCGGCGGTTCTCCATGCCCACATAGGCCAGCCGCAGCGGCGCGGCGATGTCGGTGACATAGGTCACGACCGGGATCCCCCTGGCCGCGATCCCCGCAAGACAGGCCTCGATCGCCGGAGTGGCCGGCACCTTCAGCACGATCCCGTGGCTGCCGCGCCGGGCGATGGCGGTCAGGCGGGCGATGATCTCGCGTTCCTCCATCACCTCGGCCAGATGGAACCGGGCGCGAAAGGCGACGGGGCGCACCAGCGGCAGTTCCGCCTCGAAGGCCGCGCGCACGGCCGAGGTGAAGCGGTCGGGCGCCTGGATGAAGATGTCGATGGTGAAACGCCGCCCCTGCGCCAGGCTGGCGGCGTGCTGCCGTTCCAGTTCCGCGATGGCGGCGGCCACCCGGTCGCGCGTCAGGGCGCGCACATGGTCGCGCCCGTGCAGGACACGGTCCACCGTGGCCGGGCTGAGCCCCGCCTGAAAGGCGATCTCCTTGATGCCGAACCGGCGCGACATGGGGCGATCTGAGGTGATTTTGAGGTGAAACGCAACTGTCTGGCGGGGCGCGCGCAGGGCAGGGTGGGGCAACCGCAACGGAGAGGATGCCGCCATGAACGCCCCCGCCCGCCCCGCCCGCCGCCCGGTCTGGATCCGCGCCGACAGCGGCGATTTCGAGCTGTTCAAGGCCCAGGTGTCGCAGCAGACCCGGCCCGAGGACGTGCCGCAGGCCGCCGAAGTCGTGCGGAACATCCCGATCTACGACGGGACGGCCGTCGCTGCGGCGGCTCGAGACCCGCAGGCCCGCCGCGCGTTGACCACCGAATGGGCCTGGGCCTTCGGCGACGGGCCGGGGATCGTCGTGATCCGCGATGCGATGCCCGATGCGGCAGTGGTGGACCGCGCCAGCGCGATCTTCGAGACGATCATCGCCGAGAAGAAGGCGGCGAATCGCGGGGGTGGCGACCACTTTGCCAAGCCGGGGGCGAATGACCGGATCTGGAATTCGCTGGAAAAGCACTGTCTGGCCGATCCGGTGAACTTCGCTGCCTATTACAGCGCCGATGCGCTGGCGCTGGCCTCCGAGGCCTGGCTTGGTCCGGCCTATCAGGTGACGGCGCAGGTCAACCGGGTGAACCCGGGCGGGGCGGCGCAGGTGCCGCACCGCGACTATCACCTGGGCTTCATGTCGCCCGACCGGATGGCGCAGTTTCCCGCCCATATCCATTCCATCTCGCCGGTCCTGACGCTTCAGGGGGCGCTGGCGCATTGCGACATGCCGGTCGAGACCGGGCCGACGCTGCTTCTGCCGTTCTCGCAGCAGTTCCACGAAGGCTACCTCGCCTTCTCGCGCCCCGAGTTCCAGGACCATTTCGCCCGCCATCATGTCCAGCTGCCCCTGCACAAGGGCGACATGCTGTTCTTCAACCCCGCCGTCATGCACGGCGCCGGGACCAACCGCACCACCGACCGCTACCGGATGGTCAACCTCTTCCAGGTTTCCTCGGCCTTCGGTCGGGCGATGGAATCGGTCAACCGCGCCCGGATGTGCCGCGCCGTCTTTCCGGTGCTCTGCCAGGGCGGCCCGGGGATCGACGTGGCCAACGTCATCGCCGCCACGGCCGAGGGCTATCCCTTCCCGACCAATCTCGACCGCAACCCGCCGATCGGCGGCCTCGCGCCCCGGACCATGGCCGATTTCCTGACCGAGGCCGTCCGCGAAGGCTGGAGCGCAGAGCGGCTCGATGCAGTCCTGTCGGACCTGGAGACGAAGAATGCCACTTGACCGCTTGAAACAATTTCCACCCCGGCGACACGACCGCGTGAGGATTCCGTTGCAAATCTTGCAGGATTCGTGATGGGCGCGCATCTGACAGGCAAGAGCAATGGAGGACCCCATGGCCGGACTGCGGAAGATCCTGCTTGTCGACGACGACGACGACCTGCGCGAGGCGCTGAGCGAGCAGCTGGTGATGACCGAGGATTTCGACGTGTTCGAGGCCGGAACCGGCGCCGAGGGGATGGAGAAGGTCAAGGCCGGTCTCTTCGACCTTGTCATCATCGACGTGGGCTTGCCCGATACGGATGGACGCGAGCTCTGCCGCCGGATGCGCAAGCAGGGGGTGAAATGCCCGATCCTGATGCTGACCGGCCATGACACCGACAGCGACACGATCCTGGGTCTTGACGCCGGCGCCAACGACTATGTGACCAAGCCGTTCAAGTTTCCGGTCCTGCTGGCCCGGATCCGGGCGCAACTCCGGACGCACGAGCAGTCGGAAGACGCGGTGTTCCAGCTTGGGCCCTATACCTTCAAGCCCGCGCAAAAGATGCTGGTGGACGAAAAGGACAGGAAGATCCGCCTGACCGAAAAGGAAACCAACATCCTGAAATACCTTTACCGCTCGACCAGCGGCGTGGTGGCGCGGGATGTGCTGCTGCACGAGGTCTGGGGCTACAACGCAGGCGTGACCACGCATACGCTGGAAACCCACATCTACCGCCTGCGCCAGAAGATCGAGCCTGATCCGTCGAACGCGCGGCTTCTGGTGACGGAAAGCGGCGGATATCGGCTGGTGGCATAGGCGATTGTGGCAGGGCGGCAACGCCCTATTGCGTCTGCCATGCAACAAACACGAAATCTTGCCGCTTAGGGCTTATTGTTGCCGGATTCGCTTGCTACCTTTTCCGCATGCACCGGTTGTGCACAAAGTTCCCCTGGTCGCGTCGGGGTTATGACGCGGCATCCTCCCTGTTGGACCTGGCCGGGCTTCATGCCCGGCCTTTTTTGCACTTGCGCCAGATCAAGGCGCGGGGTCTGGCGGAGCGTGCAGTCTGGCGCCACTTCCCTTGTTTCCTGTGCGCCGGGCCTCGTGCCCGGCCCTCTTTTTCCGCCCGGCCCTTGAGCCCGCCGCGGCCCGGTCTTACGGTCGTCCCGCAACCCGGGAGCCCGCCGATGCCCTTCACCCTTGCCACCTGGAACATCAACTCGGTCCGCCTGCGCGAGGGACTGGTCACCCGCCTGCTGACCGAAGAGGCGCCTGACATCCTCTGTCTCCAGGAATGCAAGTGCCCGGTCGATCTCATCCCGATGGAGGGGTTCCGGGCACTGGGCTACACCCACGTCCTCGCCCGGGGGCAGAAGGGCTACAACGGCGTCGCGATTCTGTCGAAACTGCCGATCGAGGACGTCGGCGGGCACGACTTCGCTGCCCTCGGCCATGCGCGGCATGTGGCCGGGCGGCTGGAGAACGGGGTCACGATCCACAATTTCTACGTCCCGGCGGGCGGCGACATTCCGGATCGCGAGCAAAACCTCAAGTTCGGCCAGAAACTCGACTACCTGACCCAGATGCGCGACCATTTCCATGCCGAGCGGCCGGAGAGGGCGATCCTCGTGGGCGACCTGAACATCGCCCCGCGCGAGGATGACGTCTGGGACCACAAGGCATTGTTGAAGATCGTCAGCCACACGCCCATCGAGGTGGAGCATCTCGGTCAGGTGATGGAGGCCGGACGCTGGCAGGACATCACCCGGCAGGACATCCCCGAGGGCCGGCTCTATAGCTGGTGGAGCTACCGCAGCCCCGACTGGGATGCTGCCGACAAGGGCCGCCGGCTGGACCACGTCTGGGCGACGCCCGACATCGCCGGCGCGGGCCACGGCAGCCGCATCCTGCGCCCCGTGCGGGGCTGGGACCAGCCCTCGGACCACGTCCCGGTTTTCGCGACGTTCGACCTCTGATCCGGCTGCCCGCTCGCCGATGACTTCGTCATTCCTCGCTCGGGTCTGCCACCGACGAGAAGCCGAGGGCGCACGATCAGGCGCTATTGCCCCGCCATCAGGGCGCCGAGCACGGCCCTGGCGCTGTCGCTGTCCCATTCGGCATCGCCGATCAGCCGGGCGACCTCCTGCCCCTCGGGGTTCAGGATCACGGTGACCGGCAGGCCCATGACCCCCATCCCCCGCGCCAGTTGCGACTGCGGATCGCGCCGGATCGGCAGCGCGGTGACTCCCGCCTCGGCAAAGAACCGCCTGATCCCCTCGACCGCGTTGCGTCCGGTGGCGACCGGCACCACCGCCAGGTCGGGCATCGCCGTCTGAAGCCGGTCGAGCGAAGGCATCTCCTGCCGGCAGGGCGCGCACCAGGTGGCCCAGAAGTTCAGAACGACCCATCTGCCCCTGTAATCCGCCAGCGCGTGCTCGCCGTCCTCGGCGTCCAGCAGCAGCGCCTCGGGCACCGCGACCGGGGCCTCGTGCAGCATCAGCTTCTTCATGTCGCCCTCGCGCAGGCTGGCCACATCGGCGAGCACCGGATTTGCACCGAGGGCCAAGGCCGTATAAAGGACCACCAGAATTTTCCGCACGTTTCCCACCCCGAAAGCCCCGCCCATGTCAGACGCCCCCGATCCCAAATCCGCCCACACGATGTGGGGCGGGCGTTTCGCCGAGGGCCCCAGCGCGATCATGACGGCGATCAACGCCTCGATCGGCTTCGACCAGCGGCTTTACGCCCAGGACATCGCGGGCAGCCGGGCCCATGCGGCGATGCTGGCCGCGCAGGGCATCATCTCTTCTAGGGATGCCGAGGCGATCGGGGAAGGGCTGCTCGCGATCTTGTCAGAGATC
>JBKBVC010000014.1:0-1153 GCA_046289805.1 Tabrizicola sp. | reverse complement strand
GGGAAACTTCCCCTTCACCCCCGATCTGGAAGACATCCACCTCAACATCGAGGCCCGCCTGACCGAACGCATCGGCGAGGCCGGCAAGCGGCTGCACACCGGGCGGTCCCGCAACGACCAGGTGGCCGTCGATTTCCGGCTCTGGGTGCGCGACCAGTGCGATGCGGCCATCGAGGGGCTGACGCGGCTGATGCGCGCCTTTCTCGCGCAGGCCGAGGCCGGGGCCGACTGGGTGATGCCGGGCTTCACCCACCTGCAAACCGCCCAGCCGGTGACCTGGGGCCATCACATGCTGGCCTATGTCGAGATGTTCGCCCGCGACCGCTCGCGCTTTCAGGACGCGCGGCGGCGGATGAACGAATGCCCCCTTGGGGCGGCAGCGCTGGCGGGCACGTCCTTCCCCATCGACCGCCACATGACGGCAAAGGCGCTGGGTTTCGACCGGCCGACCGCGAACAGCCTCGACTCGGTCTCCGACCGCGACTTCGCACTGGAGTTCCTTGCCGCCAGCAGCATCTGCGCCATGCACCTGTCGCGCTTTGCCGAGGAACTGGTGATATGGTCATCCGCCCAGTTCCGCTTTGTCCGGCTGTCCGACCGCTGGACGACTGGCTCGAGCATCATGCCGCAGAAGAAGAACCCCGACGCGGCGGAACTGCTGCGCGCCAAGCTGGGGCGGATCCTCGGGGCCACGGTGGCGCTGTTCACGGTGATGAAGGGCCTCGCGCTGACCTATTCCAAGGACATGCAGGAGGACAAGGAACAGGTCTTCGACGCGGCCGACACGCTGATGCTGGGCCTGGCCGCGATGACCGGCATGGTCGAAGACATGACCGCGAACCGAGAGGCCCTTCGCGCCGCTGCCGCCTCGGGCTTTTCCACCGCGACCGACCTCGCCGACTGGCTGGTCCGGGCGCTGGGCCTGCCCTTCCGCGAGGCGCACCATGTCACCGGCGCGCTGGTGGCCATGGCCGAGGCGCAGGGATGCGACCTGCCCGACCTGACGCTGGCCCAGATGCAGTCGGTCCATCCCGGCATCACCGCCGAGGTCTTCGGCGTGCTGGGGGTGGAAAACTCGGTGCGAAGCCGCATGTCCTATGGCGGCACCGCGCCGGATCAGGTGCGGGCGCAGATCGCCCGCTGGAAGGCGGAC
>JBKBVC010000418.1:0-2340 GCA_046289805.1 Tabrizicola sp. | reverse complement strand
GCCGGCCTCGCCTTCGAGGCCCTGCCCGCGCTCCACCGCGAGGATGTGGACCTCGTCATCTCCTCCGACCGCGAACCGCCGCCGGGGATCGTGTTCAACCCCCTATTCGACTACCATCCGACCTTCGTCGCCTCGTCGCAGAACCCGCTCGCCGCGAAGGATTTCATCACCGCCGAGGATTTCCGCGACCAGGTGCTCATCACCTACCCCGTGGGGCGCGACAAGCTGGACGTGTTCACCGAGGTCCTGACCCCGGCCAAGGTCGAGCCCCGTGCGCAACGGACGGCGGAACTGACGGCGGTGATCCTGATGCTGGTGGGCTCGAACCGCGGCGTGGCGGTCCTGCCCGACTGGGTGATGCGCGAGGTCAAGACCAATGCCGACTACATCACCCGCCCGCTCGGCCCCGATCCGGTGACGAAACGCATGTATGCCGCCACCCGCGAGGAGGACGCCGGCAAACCCTACATCGCGCATTTCCTGCGCCTGGCACGCTCCGAGCCGGTGAAGCTGCAACGCGGATGACCGGGTGGCCCGGCCTGCCCATCCCGCATTTCTTCGGCCCGAACGACCGGACCACAGGCCCCGCAGGGCTCTTGCCCCTTGCCGAAATACTCTCTGGGGGTCCGGGGGGCGAAGCGCCCCCGGTTTCCCGGCCCAGGGGTGCGGACTTCTGCGCGCCCTTGACCTTGCGGCTCCCGTTCCCCACCCTGACCGAAAAGGGGGACAGGATGACCGTCTGCTACACCACCGATCGCATGCTGCATTTCGGCGATTGCGACATCTCGGGCACCGCCTACTATCCGGCCTACCTGAACATCCTGAACGGCGTGGTCGAGGAATTCTGGGCCCATATCGGCTGGCCCTGGCACGAGATCATCTGGAACGAACGCTGGGGCACGCCCACCGTCCACCTGTCCTGCGACTTCTCCAGGCCCTCATTCTTCGGCGACAGGCTGACCTTCCGCATCTCGATCCTCAAGGTCGGCAAATCCTCGGTGCGGCTCCACCACACCATCCACTGCGGCGAGGAACACCGCTGGTCGGTGGAACAGGTGCTGGCCGCAAGCTGGCTCGACAAGCATACCTCGATGCCCTGGCCGCCCGAGGTGAAGGCTAAACTCGAAAGCCTGATGGCCCCGCCCGAACCCGCCGACCGCCGCGCCGTGGCGGCGCCCGGCTAGCCCTGCACCGTGTGCTCGGCATTGCCGATGATCAGGCTCTTGCCGGAATAGATGTCCCCGGTCATCTGCAAGGCCAGCCGTTCGGCGTCGCGCCGCAGGATGCCCTCCTGGATCGCGCCGATCTCGTCGGGATCCACCCCCAGCACTTCCAGCGCCTCGCCGCCCAGCGCCAGGGCCGAGTGGAACACCTCGCGCATCTGGTGGTCCACGCCCTCGCGGATCAGCTCCAGCGCATGCGCCCGGTCCCAGGCCCGGGCCAGGACCACTGCGCCGGGAAATTCGTGGCGCACCAGCCGCGCGATCCGCGTCGTCACCTCCTTGCGGTCGGTGGCGACGATGACCGCCCGCGCCGTCTCCGCCCCTGCGGCCTTCAGGATGTCCAGCCGCGTGCCGTCGCCGAACCAGACCTTGAAGCCGAAGGTTTCCGCCGCGCGGATCATCTCGGGGTCGTCGTCGATGATCGTGACGGCACAGCGCCGCGCCAGGAGAGGCTGGCTCGCGATCTGCCCGAAACGCCCGAAGCCGATGATGAGGACGGTGCCCGACAAACCTTCCGGCGCCGCAAGCCCCTCGGCCGAGACCTGCGCCTCGGGGCGAAGGCGGTCGTGCAGGATCACCATCAGCGGCGTCAGCGCCATCGAGAGGATGATGACCGCGTTCAGGATCGCGTTTTCCTGCGCGGACAAAAGCCCCACCGCCAGCGCCGCCGAATACAGCACGAAGGCGAACTCGCCGCCCTGCGCCATCAGCACCATCCGCTCCAGCGCCTCGGGATGGGGCGCCTTCATCAGCCGCGCCACGCCGTAGATGATCGCGGACTTCAGCACCATGAAGGCCGCGACGCTGACCGCGACCAGTCCCCAGTTTTCCGCGATCACCGACAGGTCCAGCGCCATGCCGACCGCCAAGAAGAACAGGCCCAGCAGGATGCCCCGGAACGGCTCCACATCCGCCTCGAGCTGGTGGCGGAAGCTCGATTCCGACAGAAGCACGCCGGCAAGGAACGCGCCCATCGCCGCCGAAAGGCCGCCCAGCTGCATCCACAGCGCCGCGCCCAGGACCACCAGCAGCGCCGCCGCCGTCATCACCTCGCGTGCGCGGCTGGCAGCAAGCAGCCGGAACATCGGGTTCAGAAGGTAGATCCCCGCCACGACCA
>JBKBVC010000013.1:0-11406 GCA_046289805.1 Tabrizicola sp. | reverse complement strand
GCACCTACATCCTGCCGCTTGAACCCTCGCTGCGCCTCATCACCGATGTCGCGGCCTACACCGGGAAACACTTGCCGAAGTGGAACCCGATGAACGTCTGCTCCTACCATCTGCAAGAGGCCGGGGCGACCCCGGAGCAGGAGCTTGCCTTCGCGCTGGCCACCGCCTGCGCGGTGCTCGATGATCTGAAAGTGAAAGTTCCAGCGGAAGATTTCCCCGCGATGGCGGGCAGAATGTCGTTTTTTGTAAATGCCGGTATCCGCTTCGTGACCGAGCTCTGCAAGATGCGCGCCTTCACCGCGCTCTGGGACGAGCTTCTCGAAACCCGCTACGGCATCACCGACCCGAAGTTCCGCCGCTTCCGCTATGGCGTCCAGGTCAACTCGCTGGGCCTGACCGAGCAGCAGCCGGAAAACAACGTCTATCGCATCCTGCTGGAGATGCTGGCCGTGACGCTCTCGAAGAACGCCCGCGCCCGCGCCGTGCAGCTGCCCGCCTGGAACGAGGCGCTCGGCCTGCCCCGCCCCTGGGACCAGCAATGGTCGCTGCGCATGCAGCAGATCCTAGCCTACGAGACCGACCTGCTGGAATACGACGACCTCTTCGACGGCAACCCGGCGATCGAGCGCAAGGTCAATGAACTGAAACAGGGCGCAGTGGAAGAGCTTGCCCACATCGACGCGATGGGCGGCGCCGTCGCGGCCATCGCCTACATGAAGGGGCGCCTGGTCGAAGCCAACGCCGAACGGCTGGCGAAGATCGAATCCGGCGCGACCACCGTTGTCGGCGTCAACAGGTTCACCACGACCGAACCCTCGCCCCTTGCCACCGGCGAAGGCGCGATCATGACCGCCGACCCGCAGGCCGAGGCCGACCAATGCGCCCGCCTCGCCCAATGGAGGGCAAGCCGCGACCCGCAGAAAGTCGCCGAAGCCCTCGCCGCGCTGCGACAGGCCGCCCAGACCGGCGAAAACATCATGCCCGCCTCGATCGCCTGCGCCAGGGCCGGCGTCACCACCGGCGAATGGGGCGGGGCGATGCGGGCGCTCTACGGCGAATACCGCGCCCCGACAGGCATTTCCCGCAACCCCTCGAACCGCACCGAGGGGCTGGAGCCCGTCCGCGACGCCGTCGCCGCCGTCGCGGCGAAGCTCGGCCGCCCGCTGCGGCTTCTCCTCGGCAAGCCCGGCCTCGACGGCCATTCCAACGGCGCCGAGCAGATCGCCGCCCGCGCCCGCGACTGCGGCATGGAAATCATCTACGACGGCATCCGCCTGACCCCGCAGGAAATCGTCGCCGCCGCGACCGAGAAGCAGCCCGACGTCATCGGCCTGTCGATCCTCTCGGGAAGCCACCTGCCGCTGATCCGCGAAACGCTGGACCTGATGCGCGAGGCCAAGCTGACCCAGCCTCTCGTTGTCGGCGGGATCATCCCCGAGGAGGACGCCCGCACGCTCAAGGCGATGGGCGTGGCGCAGATCTATACGCCCAAGGATTTCCAGCTGAACCGGATCATGCTGGACCTTGTGGCGCTGGCCGACCCCGCGCCGGTCGCGGCGGAATAGGCGCCCGCCCAGATGACCTGCCGGTCCGGCCTTGCCGGCCTTCCGGCTTCTGCGCATTAATGCCATTACCCCTTTGCCCCTGAACCATCAGCGGTCAGGGTGGCAGATTGGCATTTCTTGCAGAACAATTGCCGGGATCGCAGAGCATCGCCGCGCTTCCGGCCAGGAATGAGGGACAGATGACCGTTCACATCGGCGCCAGACCGGGCGACATCGCCGAAACCGTGCTCATGCCCGGCGACCCTTACCGCGCACGCTGGGCGGCGCAGACCTTCCTGACCGACCCGGTGCTGGTCAACGAGGTCCGCGGGATGCTCGGCTACACCGGCACCTGGCGGGGCCAACGTGTCACCATCCATGGCTCGGGCATGGGGATGCCCTCGCTGTCGATCTATGCCAACGAGCTGATCCGCGACTATGGCGCAAGGACGCTGATCCGCATCGGGTCGGCCGGCGCATTGCCGACCCATGTCAAGGTTCGCGACGTGATCCTGGCACAGGCCTGCTCGACCGTGGGGTCGCCTTCGCGCACCATCTTCCGCGAACTGAACTTCGCGCCTTGCGCCGATTTCGGCCTGCTGTCGAAGGCCCACGCCGCGGCGACCGCCAAGGGCACGCCCGTCCACGTCGGCGGCATCTATTCCTCGGACACCTTCTATGACGAACGCCCCGACCTGACCGAGCAGCTTCTGCGCCACGGTTGCCTCGGGGTCGAGATGGAAGCGGCCGAGCTCTACATGGTCGCCGCCCGCCACAGGGCGCGGGCGCTTGCCATCCTGACGGTCTCGGACCATGTCACCACCGGCGAGGCGCTGCCCTCCGACCAGCGCGAGACGAGCTTCGGCGCCATGGTCGAGATCGCGCTGGAAGCCGCATTCGGCTGACACTCGAACCGGAGACGCCGCACATGGCCACACGCCGCACGCTTCTGCTGATGGCCGCGACCGCAGCCGTGGCGGCGGCCGGCCTTGTCGCCCTGCCCGGCGGGCCGGCCGGCCCCCGGCTCGACGCCGCCGAGGCATTCCGCCGCGCCGAGGCCGGCGAGATCCTCCTGCTGGACATCCGCACCCCCGAGGAATGGGCCCGGACCGGCAGCCCGGCCCCTGCGCATCGGCTGGACATGCGGCGGAAGGATTTCCTCGCCGCCCTGTCCGTCCTCGCCGGGGGCGACCCGGCCCGTCCCATCGCGCTGATCTGCGCCACCGGCGGCCGGTCGGCGCGGCTGGCCCGCGCGCTGGAACAGGCGGGCTTCTCGCAGGTCTTCGACGTGGCCGAAGGCATGCTCGGCTCCTCCGCCGGGCCGGGCTGGATCGCCCGTGGCCTGCCGCGCGTCTCCGGCTGAGCGGCGCTTGCCCCTTGCATCCGGGCCAAGGGGCGGCTTTCCTGCGCCGAGCTGACCGGAGTTGTCCATGTCTCACCTTGCCCCCCGCCCCTGGGTTCCCGCGGCCTGCGAGGCCCATGTCCAGCGCCTTGCTGCCGGGGTCGCGCGTCCCTCGTCCGAGGTCGCGGCGCGGCTGGATGCGCTGATCGACCTGAACCGGCAGATCCACGACCGGGACTGCTTCAATCTCAACCCCGCGACCAACGTGATGAACCCCCGGGCCGAGGCGGCGCTCGCCGCCGGTCTCGGCTCACGCCCCTCGCTGGGCTATCCGGGCGACAAGTATGAAACGGGGCTGGAAGCCATCGAGGAAATCGAGGTCATCGCCGCCGAACTTGCCGCCGAGGTCTTCGGCGCGACACATGCCGAGATCCGCGTGGGCTCCGGGGCGCTCGCGAACCTCTACGGCTTCATGGCGCTGGCGAAGCCCGGCGATGCGATCATCGCGCCGCCCCCTTCCATCGGCGGCCATGTCACCCACCATGCTGCAGGCTGTGCCGGGCTCTACGGCCTGACCACCCACCCCGCGCCGATCGACGCCGACGGCTATACCCTTGATCTGAAAGGGCTCGAGGATCTGGCCCACGCCGTGCGGCCGAAGATCATCACCGTCGGCGGCAGCCTCAACCTCTTTCCCCATCCGGTGGCCGAGGTGCGCAAGATCGCCGACCGGGTGGGGGCCAGGGTGCTGTTCGACGCCGCCCATCAATGCGGCATCATCGCGGGCCGCGTCTGGGCCAATCCGCTGACCGAAGGCGCGCATCTGATGACGATGTCCACCTACAAGTCGCTTGGCGGCCCTGCCGGGGGGCTGATCGTGACGAATGACGCCGAGATCGCGCAGCGCCTCGACGCCATCGCCTTTCCCGGTCTGACCGCCAATTTCGACGCCGCGAAGTCGGCGGCGCTGGCCTATACGCTGCTCGACTGGCGCGAGCACGGCGCGGCCTATGCCAGGGCGATGGTCGATCTCGCCCGGGCGCTGGCGCGCGAGCTGGCCGCGCTCGACCTGCCGGTCTTTGCCGCCGACCGGGGCGCCACCGCCTCGCACCAGTTCGCGCTGGAGGCTGCGGGTTTCGGCGGCGGCCAGGCGGCATCGAAAACGCTGCGCAAGGCCGGCTTCCTTGCCTGCGGCATCGGCCTCCCCCTTCCCGAAGTGCCGGGCGACCTGAACGGCCTGCGCATCGGTACGCCAGAGCTCGTCCGCCGCGGCGTCACCCCCGCCGATGCCCCCGCCCTTGCCGCCCTGATCGCCGAGGCCCTGCGCTCGAACGCCCCCGAAACCGTCGCCCCGCGGACCCGGGCCCTGCGCGCGCGGTTCCAGGGCCTGCACTACGTCACGCCATGAGAGCCCGGAAACTCGGCCAGCACGGCCCCGACGTCTCGGCCCTCGGGCTCGGTTGCCTCTCCTTCGGCGGCATGTTCGGCCCGACGACCGAAGCCGAAAGCCTGCGCACCCTCGACGCCGCCTGGGACGCCGGGATCACCTTCCTCGACACTGCCAACCGCTATGGCGAAGGGGTCAGCGAGACCTTCATCGGCCGCTGGCTGAAGGCGTCCGGCAAGCGCCCGCACATCGCCACCAAGGCTGCCTTCTCCGGCGACCCTGCCCGCCGGATCGACAACCGGCCCGAGCACCTGCGATCGGAACTGGAAGGCTCCCTCAAACGCCTCGGTCTGGACCACGTCACCCTGTTCTACGCCCACCGCCACGATCCGCAGATCCCGGCCGAGGATCTGGCAGGAACCATGCAACGCCTTGTCGAGGACGGCAAAATCCTGGGCTACGGCCTGTCCGAAATCGGCCCCTACACCCTGGAACGCTGCCACGCGGTCCACCCGGTGATGGCGGTGCAAAGCGAATATTCCCTCTGGACTCGCACGCCTGAACTCGGCCTCATCCAGCGCTGCGCCCAGTTGGGCGTGGCCTTCGTTCCCTTCTCGCCCCTCGCCCGCGGCGCCTTCGGCTCACCGATGGCCGACCCCGCGACCTTCGCGCCCGGCGAGTTCCGCAGCCGGATCCCCCGCTTCATGCCGGAGAACTGGCCGCACAACAAGGCGCGGCTCGACGCCTTCCACGCCTTCGCGCGACGCCGCGGCCAAACCCCCGCCGCCCTGGCGCTGGCCTGGCTGCTCGACCGCGGCCCGCATCTCATCCCGATCCCCGGCACCCGCACGGCCGAGCATCTGCGCGCCTGGGCCATGGCGCCGGAGATCGACCTCACCGACGAGGACCGCGCCGAGATCGACCGCATCCTGCCCGTCGGCTGGGCCTGGGGCGACCGCTACGACGATGAGATGGCCGCAACGGTGGAACGCTATTCCTGACCGTGGCTGCGGTCATAGGGGTTCGGTCCCGGCGGTGCCCAGCCCGAGGGCGGCGCCAGAGGCTTGAACACCTGGACCAGCAGCGGGTGACACACCGCCGCGTCCGAGGAATGTTCCGACGAACAATCCCCGCCCGGACAGGCTGACAAGACGCCCAGCAGATCGATCTCCGCCATGAACTCCAGAAAGTCGCCGGGGCGCACCGGGCTGGCCTTCATGAAATACTGCCCCGTGTCGCGGGTGAAACCGGTGCACATGAACACGTTCAGCACGTCGTGCACATGCAGCTCGGCTGCCCGCAACGGCAGGCCGGTGTGCGCGGCGACGGCGCGGGTCAGGTTCGAATGGCAGCAGTGGTGATACTGGTCCCCACCGGACAGGAGCGCATGGGTATAGGGATCGCAGCGCGTGCCGATCACATCGTGCACGCCGCCGCCGTAGGTATCGAAACCGTACCAGTCCAGCGTGTCCTCGGTGATCGTCGCCATGGGGCGCAGCCAGGGCAGGCTGGACCACATCCTGTCGCCGGTGGACAGATGCGTGCCATGCAGCGCCCGGGTCTTCCCGCTGAAGAACCGCTCGCCCAGGTTGTCGGCGGCGAACAGGTTCAGGTCGCCGACCTGCGGCCCCTCGACGCTGACGATGCGAAAGAACCACCCTGCGGGCACCTCGAACACCCGCGCCTCGCGCGGCGGGACCAGCACTTCGCGGACCTGCGTCCACCCCTTCCGCGCCGCGCGGTAGGCGGCCAGGTCGGGGCGGGGCAAACCTTCGACCGGGTAGCAGATCACCGGGGCCACGGCCTTGCGGGCTGCGGCATCAGCGGGGGCGGGGTGTTCGGGGTGGTCGGGCTTCATGCCGCCAAGGCTTCCCCGGAATCCCCGTCTGCCGCAAGCGCCGATTTCCGGCGGAAATCGGACCGGAATTCACAGAATTCCGCCCCCGGCCCTACCGTCCCTGCCGCAGACAGTCCTTCGGCTCTGTCGCCCGCGTCTCGGCCCCGCAAACCGCGCAGCGCCAGAAGTCGGGCGCGACACGCCGGTCCAGCCGCCAGCGGCAGTCGCGGGTCAGGGACGTCGTCCGCCACTGCTGCCAGAGAAACAGATAGACCCCGACCGCCAGGACCAGCAGCACAAGCGGCAAGAGTCAGACCACCCGCTCGACCATCATCTTCTTGATCTCGGCAATCGCCTTCGCCGGGTTCAGCCCCTTGGGGCAGGTCTTGGCGCAGTTCATGATCGTATGGCAGCGATAGAGCTTGAACGGGTCCTCCAGCGCGTCCAGCCGCTCGCCCGTCGCCTCGTCCCGGCTGTCGATGATCCAGCGATAGGCATGCAGCAGCGCCGCGGGGCCCAGATAGCGGTCCGAGTTCCACCAGTAGCTAGGGCAGGAGGTCGAGCACGAAGCGCACATCACGCATTCGTAAAGCCCGTCCAGCTTCTTGCGGTCCTCGATCGACTGGCGCCATTCCTTCGCCGGGCGGTTGGTCTTGGTCTCCAGCCAGGGCATGATGCTGGCATGCTGGGCGTAGAAATGCGTCAGGTCCGGAACCAGATCCTTGATGACCGCCATATGCGGCAGGGGATAGATCCTCACGTCGCCCTTGATCTCGTCCAGCCCGTAGATGCAGGCCAGCGTGTTGATCCCGTCGATGTTCATCGCGCAGGATCCACAGATCCCTTCCCGGCAGGACCGGCGGAAGGTCAGCGTCGGGTCGATCTCGTTCTTGATCTTGATCAGCGCATCCAGGACCATCGGGCCGCACTGGTCCATGTCCACGAAATAGGTGTCCACCCGCGGGTTCTCGCCGTCATCGGGGTTCCAGCGGTAGATCTGGAACTTGCGAACGTTCTTGCCCTCGGGCTTCGGCCAGGTCTTGCCGGTGCGGATCTTGGAATTCTTCGGGAGCGAGAACTGGACCATGTCTCAGCCTTTCCAGTCGGGTCTTGCATACAGGGGGCGGCTCGGCGGTTCGCCGGCCTTCTGCATCACGCAGCTTTCGTAAACGGCCGAGGGGTCGCGGCCCATGAGGTAGTCCGAACTGACGTTCAGCTCGACGCCCGCCGCCTTCCGCCCACCCGAGCCAACGCCGACCTTGATCTCGCCCCTCGGCTGCTGGGCCAGGCGGGCCCGCTCGAAACATTGCCGCTCGGCCTCGGCCAGCGAAATCGGGCCACAGGCGGTCAAGGCAAGCAGGGCGGCAGGCAACAGTCGGTTCATCGCATCACCGGATCGGAGGGACGCCATTGGCGGCAAAGCAGGTCTGTGCCGCGGGGCGCAGCGCGATCTGCCGGATCGTCGCCTTGGTCGCGGTGCCGGCCTCGACGCCGACATCGCGTGCCAGAAGCCGAAGCTCCTCCTCGCTGGCTGCATCGAGGATGCATTTCGTGGCCTTCCGCGCGGGTTCTGCCGGCATGTCGATGTTGACCACCGGGAACACCACCGAATGTGCCGTCCGCTTGAGCGCGTCCTGCACCAGTTCCGCCGGATCGCAGGCGGCAAGGCCAAGGACAGCGGCAAGCGAAACGGCCAGGGCGCGCATCAGAACTTCCTTTCCGCCGGGGCGATCTTGGCCAGGGCGATGCCGCCCTCGGCTTCGGTCGTCAGAGGGTCGGTGTGAACCGGCCGGTAGTCAAGCCTGACCCGGTTGCCCTCCACCCAGGCCAGCGAATGCTTCCGCCAGTTCGCATCGTCGCGGTGCGGATAGTCCTCGTGCGCATGGGCGCCGCGGCTTTCGGTGCGGGCATGGGCGGCATAGATCGTGGCGAGCGCGTTCGGCATCAGGTTGGTCAGCTCCAGCGTCTCCATCAGGTCGCTGTTCCAGACCAGGCTGCGGTCGGTGACCTTCAGATCGCCCATCCGGCCGGCAATTTCGGTCATCTTCCGCTCCCCGGCCGCCAGCGTCTGCTCGGTGCGGAAGACCGCTGCGTCGGACTGCATCGTGCGCTGCATTTCCAGCCGCAACTCGGCCGTCGGGATCGCCCCGTTCGCATGGCGCAGCGCGTCGAACCGGGCCAGCGCCTTGTCCACCTCGGCCCTGTTCGTCGCCGGAACCGAGGCAGCGCGGTCCACGACCTGACCCGCGCGGATCGCTGCCGCACGGCCAAAGACCACAAGGTCGATCAGGCTGTTCGAGCCCAGCCGGTTCGCCCCGTGAACCGAGGCACAGCCCGCCTCGCCCACGGCCATCAGGCCCGGGAAGACCGCATCGGGGTTGTCCTTGGTCGGGTTAAGCACCTCGCCCCAGTAGTTCGTGGGGATGCCGCCCATGTTGTAATGCACCGTGGGCAGGACCGGGATCGGCTCCTTCGTCAGATCGACGCCGGCGAAGATGCGCGCCGATTCGGTGATGCCGGGCAGACGCTGCTCCAGAGCCTCGCGCGGCAGGTGGCTGAGGTTCAGGTGGATGTGGTCCTTGTTCGGCCCCACCCCCCGGCCCTCGCGGATCTCGATCGTCATGCAGCGGCTGACATAGTCGCGCGGCGCGAGATCCTTGTAGTGCGGCGCATAGCGTTCCATGAACCGCTCGCCGTTGGCGTTGGTGAGATACCCGCCCTCGCCGCGCGCCCCTTCGGTGATGAGGCAGCCCGAGCCATAGATCCCCGTCGGGTGGAACTGCACGAATTCCATGTCCTGCAAGGGCAGGCCTGCCCGCGCCACCATTCCGCCGCCGTCGCCGGTGCAGGTATGGGCCGAGGTCGCGCTGAAATAGGCCCGGCCATAGCCGCCCGTCGCCAGCACCACCATCTTCGCGTTGAAGACATGGATCGTGCCGTCATCCAGCTTCCAGGCCACCACGCCCGTGCAGGCGCCATCGGTGATGATCAGGTCGAGCGCGAAATACTCGATGTAGAATTCCGCGTTGTTCTTCAGGCTTTGGCCATAAAGCGTGTGAAGGATCGCATGCCCCGTCCGGTCGGCGGCCGCGCAGGTCCGCTGCACCGGCGGGCCGTTGCCGAACTCGGTCGTATGCCCGCCGAAGGGGCGCTGGTAGATCTTGCCCTCCTCGGTGCGGCTGAATGGCACGCCGTAATGCTCCAGCTCGTAGACCGCCTTCGGCGCCTCGCGCGCGAGGTATTCCATGGCATCGGTGTCGCCCAGCCAGTCCGAGCCCTTCACCGTGTCGTACATGTGCCATTGCCAGTGGTCCGGCCCCATGTTGCCAAGGCTGGCCGCGATGCCTCCCTGCGCCGCCACCGTGTGCGACCGGGTCGGGAAGACCTTGGTCACACAGGCCGTGCGCAGCCCCTGTTCGGCCATGCCCAGCGTTGCGCGCAGGCCCGCGCCTCCGGCCCCCACCACGACCACGTCGTATTCATGCGTCTCGTACGGATAGGCAGTCATCATCGCTTCCTTACAGAGCCATCCGGGCCAGGGCGAACAGCCCCGTGGCGGCGATCACCCAGGACAGCGAGGTCACGAAGATGATCAGCATCTTCCGTGCCGAGCCCCGGGCATAATCCTCGATCATCGTCGTCGCGCCCATGGCGAAATGCCGCATCCCCACCACCAGCAGAAGCGCGGTCAGGATCGCCGGAAACGGGCTGCCGAAGGTCTGGACCACCGCCTCGCGGCTTTGCCCCAGAGCGCGACCGAAGACATAAAGCCAGACCGGCACCAGGAAGGCGAGTCCGGCGGACGAGACCGTCATCGACCAGTGATGCTCGGTCCCGGCATGGGCCGATCCGCGACCCTCGGCCCGCTTGCGGGGAGTGATGTAGCGCATGGCAGCCTCACCGAACCAGGAGAATTGTGATCACAGTCAGCACGACCGAGCCGATGATGCAGGCCCAGCCCAGCTTTTCCGCCGTGGGGATGTCCAGACCCTTGCCGGCGTCGTAGTAAAGATGCCGCAGGCCCGCCAGGTAGTGATACCACACCGCCCAGAGCGATCCGGTAAAGACCAGATCGCCGAACCAGCTGGTCGCCACCGCGTTGGCCGTCGCGAAATAGGCCTCCGACGTCGCCGCAGCCAGCAGCCACCAGACCCCCAGCACCACCCCGGCGATCAGCGCGTGCCCGGTAATCCGCGTCAGGATCGAGGTCAGCATCGGCACCTGCCAGCGATAGATCTGCAAGTGTGGCGACAGGGGGCGCGCAACCTGCATGGGGGGCCGCTTTGCATCTGCCATGGTTCGTCCTCACGTCTGGCGGCGCCGCCTGAAGGCCGGCGCCAGGCTGTCGTTCGTTCCTCTGCATAGCGCGGATTTCCCGCCTGTCACGCGCGGAATGCCGCGATTGCAGCATGTTGCCGCTATCAGAACCACATTTCCACAGTCCGTGATCACATATTTTGACCGCGTGATCACAGATTTCCGCTAACCCGCCCGCAGGCGACTCAGCGCGGCACCAGCGCCCAGTAGTCCAGGTCCAGCAGCACCTCCGGCAAGTACTTCCCGTCCGCCCCGCGCAATTCCCCTGCCTTGCCCTTCGTCGCCACCAGCCGCAACCGCAGCGCGCCCACCGAGGGAACCGCAGTCTCCGCCCGGTCCAAGATCTCCGACCAGGCCCGGACCGTATCCCCCGCGAAACACGGGTTCGCATGCGCTCCCCCGTTCAGCGCCACGATCATCTGCGCATTGGCCAGCCCGTTGAACGACAGCGCGCGGGCCAGCGAAATCACATGCCCGCCATAGATCAGCCGCCGCCCGTCCTCGCGCTGGCCCACATCGAAATGCACCTTCGAGGTGTTCTGCCACAGCCGCGTGGCCAGCATGTGCTCGGCCTCCTCGACCGTCACCGCATCGACATGGTCAATCACCTCGCCGACCCGATAGTCCCCCCAGCGGTGCGGCTCCCCGGCCAGCCCGAAGTCGTAGCGCGAGAAGTCCAGCCCCTCCGGCACCACCAGCGCGCCCGGGTCCACCACAGCCGCCAGCTCCGGCACATGGACCGGCACCGCGACCTCGCGCCGGCGCTTCTTCACCATCACCCAGCGGACGTACTCCAACACCACATCCCCGTGCTGGTTCAGCCCCTTCGTCCGCACCCAGACCACCCCCGTCGCCCCCGACGAGGTCTCCTTCAGCCCGATCACCTCGCTTTCGGACCGCAGCGTGTCGCCCGGCCAGACCGGCCTCAGCCAGCGCCCCTCGGCATAGCCGAGGTTCGCCACCGCATTCAGGCTGATGT
>JBKBVC010000417.1:0-2352 GCA_046289805.1 Tabrizicola sp. | reverse complement strand
GGGCCAGTCGGTCGGCGAGCCAGTCCTCCTCGCGGCCCACGGCATCGGGGACATGGGCGTTTCGCAGCCCGTGGCGCAGAAGCTCCTCGAAGGTGACGCCCGGCTGCATGACGGGGGCACTGTCGGGGAACATTTCGCGGTAACGCTGATTGCAGGCCAAGAGCCGTTCCTCCCTGTCGAAAAGGACGAAGGCATCGGGCAGCACGTCGATGGCGGCCCAGATGCGCATCTGTTCGGTGATGTCGATGATCAGCGAGACGAGCCCGCCGTCGTTGGCCCGGCGTTCCTGGAGCTTGATCCAGTTGCCGGTCTTGAGCTTGAGCGTGATCGGTTCGATCCGGTCGCTTTCCAGCCGGGCGCAGATTCGCGCGGCCACGGTTTCGGGGCTTTCCTCGCCAAGGTCGATCATGGTGCGGGCGAAGATGGCGGCCAGTTCGGCATAGGGGATGCCGGGGGCCACCGGATGACCGGCGAACCATGCCATGCTGGCTTCGTTGGCGAGCACCAGCTTCATGTCCGCGTCGAACACGGCAAAGCCGTCGCGGATGGTGTTGATCGCGTCCCAGAGCCGCCGTTCGGCCATGACGGCCGCGGTATGGGCGCGGTCCAGATCCTCGACGAAGCGGGTGTTCTGGTCCTTCAGGAGCTCGGCCTCGGAGCGGGCGGACTTCACCGCCTGGCGCTGTTCGACGATCTGGTCGGACAGCGCGCGGGCGTGGATCGCCAGCTTTTCGTTGGCCGCGTGCAATTCGCGGCTTTTCTGGTCGAGCAGGCGTTCGGCTGCCAATCGCGCGCGCCGTTCCCTGACCAGTCGTTCGGTTAGATCCATGCTGCCCCAGCCGGCGGATTCGGGTCCCGTCTCCGGCGCGGGCGGGGCCCACGTCGGGTATTCGCGACTAGCCTCGTCGATCAGGATGAACCAAGGCTTAACGGCAAAGCGGAGTTGCGCGTGCTTGCCTCGGGCCGGGGCGGCATGCGACAGTCGGGCCGATCGGTCAGGGAGGCATTTCGATGCGCGGGTTTGTGAAAGCTGCGGTGGCGGCGGCATTTCTGGGCATTGCGGGCGGCGCGCTGGCTCAGGACCTCATCCCCGAGCGGCGATTCATCGTGACCCAGGACGAGGACCTGCCGGGGGGCGACATCGCGTCGGCCTTCGACACGACGGTCGAGGCTTGCGAGCGCGCCTGCCTGAGCAATGCGCGCTGCGAGGCCTATGTGTTCAACACGCGCAACGGGTCGTGCTTCGTCAAGAACAGCCCCGGCGCGGGGACCTTCTTTGCCGGGGCCTTGGCGGCGCGGGTGGTCGTGACCGATCCGGCGGTGCGGGCGGCGGCGGCGGAACGGCGGAACGAGCTGGGCTTCCTGCCCGACTGGGACATCCAGCCCGCCTTCGATCAGGCGCAGGGGCTGGGCCGGCAGCATACCACCGGGCCGTGGAGCGCCGAGGAGCATCTGGCCGCGGCCGCCGAGGCCGAGGCGCGGGGCGACTGGGCGGGGGCGGCGGCCTTCACCGGGGCGGCGCTGAACCGGACCGACGATGCGGCGACCTGGGGCGAATTCGCGCGGCGGCAGCTTGAGGCCGGGAAGGCCGATCCGAACCAGTCCGGCTATTTCTTCTACCAGGCGATGCTGTCCTCGGTGAACGGCTACCTGCGCGCGGACAGTGCCGCGCTGCGCCATACGATCCTGGTGACCATGGCCGATGTGCTGGAGCGCAACGGCCGCGGGCGCGACATGGTGCAGGCGCTGCGCCTGGCGCAGTCGTTGCAGGAGCGGACCGACACGGCGGCGCTTCTGGATGCGGCGATCGGCAAATACGGTTTCCGGATTGCCGAGACGCAGGTCCAGTCCGACCTGGCCCGCCCGCGCATCTGCGCCACCTTCAGCGAGGATCTGGTGGCCTCGGGCGTGGACTATTCCACCTTCGTGCAGCTGAAGGATCCGGGGCTGGTGGTGGAAAACGGCGGCTGGCGGCAGCTGTGCGTCGCGGGGCTGGAACACGGCAAGCGCTACAGCGTCACCTTCCGCGAGGGGCTTCCGGCGGCCGATGGCCAGACCCTGGCGAAGTCGGTCGAGATCACGCAGTATGTCCGCGACCGCAATCCGGGGGTGAAGTTCCCCGGCCGCGGCTATGTGCTGCCGAAGGCCGGCGAACCGTCCCTGCCGGTGCAGACGGTGAACACCGAGACGCTGGACCTGACGCTGTATCGCGTCACCGACCGCAACCTCCTGCGCGCGATCCAGACCAACTATTTCGGCAGCCCGATCGACGTCTATTCCGAGGAGTATTTCTCGGGCGAGGTGGGCGAGAAACTCTGGACCGGCTCGGCCAGCGTGGCGCAGGAGGTCAAC
>JBKBVC010000012.1:0-11463 GCA_046289805.1 Tabrizicola sp. | reverse complement strand
CCGCTGACATAGGCCGGGCCGTTGCCCTGCCCACCGGAGCAATCCACGTCCGAGGCAACCGGCACGCAGGCCCCGGCATAGTTCGGGTCGCAGTCCTGCGCCAGAGCCGCCTGTCCGAGAGTAACCGCAAGCAGGACCGCTACGAGGGCATCCGACCAGACAGACATGTCAGCCACAGCCGAGGAACATGCACTCCTCGCAGCATGGGCCGCGTCGGGAAGCCGCGCAAGCCGTCGGCCCAGGGCAAAGCAAAAGACCCCGCCTTCCGACCGAAGGCGGGGTCCTTTCCGGAAAAACCGACCGGATCAGGCCGAGGCTTGCGCCTTGGCGATGTCCTTCTTGATCTTCAGCGCGGCGGGCGAGAGTTCCTCGTCCCTGGCCTTCGCCAGATAGGCGTCGAGCCCCCCCCGGTGATCGACCGAGCGCAGCGCGGCCGCCGTGACGCGGAACTTGAACGACTGGCCCAGCACGTCCGAGATCAGCGTGACCTCGTTCAGGTTCGGCAGGAACCGGCGGCGGGACTTGTTGTTGGCGTGGGAGACGGTGTTCCCCGTCATCGGCCCCTTGCCGGTGAGTTCGCAGACGCGCGACATTGCGGTGTTCCTTCGATTCGTCAAAAGCGGGGGAAGGCGGGGAATCCCCTGCCCTCGAAAGCGATTGCGGGCGTGTAAGGGGAATCCGCGCCAGCGTCAAGCGGGAAGCGGGGCGCAAGGGGCAGGTCGGGCGGCCTCCGGCGGGAGTATTTGAAAAGGGGCAAGGTCGGCAGGGTCAGGATACGCGCCCAAGCAGGCGCAGCATCTCGGCCGCCGCGGCCTCGGGGGTGAGTGCGCCCTCGGCCACCCGGTCGCCTAGGCTGGCCATCAGGCCCTTCTGCGGCTCGCGCGAAAGCGCGGCGAGGAGGCCCTGACGCACCTCTTCCTCGAACCAGTGGCGGGCCTGGGCGGCGCGGGTGCGGGCCCAATGGCCGTGCTCTTTCCGCCAGCCGATCAGGGTCTGCATGTCCTCCCAGGCCTGCCGCAGACCCTCGTCGGCCAAGGCCGAGACCGGCAGCGCCCTGGGGAAACCCGGCGGGTCCTGTGGGCGGCGACGCAGAAGTTGCAGCGCGCCGGCGTAGTCGGCGACCGTGCGCAAGGCGGCAGGCTTCAGGTCGCCATCGGCCTTGTTGACGAGGATCAGGTCGGCCATCTCCATGATCCCGCGCTTCACGCCCTGCAACTCGTCCCCCCCGGCCGGGGCAAGGAGGAGGAGGAAGAGGTCGGAGAGTTCCGCGACGACGGTTTCCGACTGGCCGACGCCGACGGTCTCGATCAGCACCACATCGAAGCCCGCGGCTTCGCAGAGCGCCACGGCCTCGCGGGTGCGGCGGGCGACGCCGCCCAGTTGCGACTGGCTGGGCGAGGGGCGGATGAAGGCGCGGGGCTCGCGCGAGAGGCGTTCCATCCGCGTCTTGTCGCCGAGGATCGAGCCGCCGGAGCGGGCGGAGGAGGGATCGACGGCGAGGACGGCGACCTTGAGGCCCTGCCCCGTCAGCATCAGGCCGAAGGACTCGATGAAGGTGGACTTGCCGACGCCAGGCGTGCCGGACAGGCCGATGCGGAGCGCCTGGGGGCCGTCGCGCAAGGCGTCGAGCAGCGCCAGCGCCTCGGCGCGGTGGTCGGGGCGGGCGCTTTCAACCAGCGTGATCGCACGGGCCAGCGCCCGGCGGTCGCCAGCGCGGATCAGGGCGGCGCGGTCCATCGTGTCCATGCCGCCTTATTGCCGGATCGGCGCGGGCTTGGCGAGGGGCCAGGGAATTTTCGGGGAAGATTCTTGGGCTTCCGGCAGCGCGGGCGGCACGGCATAAGCGGGGCATGGAACGCCTGCCCGTCTCTGATGTCCTGCCCGAACTTGCCGAGGCCCTGGCCCTTCGCGGGGGCGCGGTATTGCAGGCCCCGCCCGGCGCGGGCAAGACGACGCTGGTTCCCCTGGACCTTCTGGCGCGCGGCCTCGTCGAGGGGCGGATCGTGATGCTGGAGCCGCGCCGGCTGGCCGCGCGGTCTGCCGCCGAGCGCATGGCCGAGACGCTGGGCGAGCCCGTGGGCCGGACCGTGGGCTACCGGATCCGGGGCGAGGCGAAGGTTTCGGCCGCCACACGGATCGAGGTGGTGACCGAGGGCATCCTGACCCGGATGATCCAGTCGGACCCCGAGCTTGCGGGCATCGGTCTGGTGATCTTCGACGAATTCCACGAGCGCAGCCTGAACGCCGATCTGGGCCTTGCGCTCTGTCTGGAGGTGCGGGGCGCGCTGCGCGAGGACCTGAAACTGCTGGTCATGTCGGCGACGCTGGACGCTGGCCCGGTGGCGGCGCTGATGGGGGATGCGCCCGTCGTCACCTCGGCAGGACGCGCCTTCCCGGTCGAGACGCGCTGGCTGCCGCGCCCGCCCGACCCAAGCCTGCGCCTCGAGGCGGTGGTGGCGGGCGCGGTCAAGGCGGCGCTGGCGGAAACCGAGGGCGGGATGCTGGTCTTCCTGCCCGGCGAGGGCGAGATCCGGCGGGTCGAGGCGCTGCTTGGCGATCTGCCGGGCGTGGCGCTGCGGCCCCTGTTCGGGGCGATGGACTTTGCCGCCCAGCGCGCGGCGCTGGCCCCGGCCGAGGGGCGCAAGGTGGTGCTGGCGACCTCGATTGCCGAGACTTCGCTGACCCTGCCCGACATCCGGGTGGTGGTGGATGCGGGGCGCGCGCGGCGGGCGCGGTTCGATCCGAACTCGGGCATGTCGCGGCTGGTCACCGAACGGGTGACCAAGGCCGAAGCCGAGCAGCGCCGGGGACGCGCGGGGCGGGTGGGGCCCGGCATTTGCTACCGGCTCTGGACGAAGGGCGAGGAGGGCGGCCTCGCCCCCTTCCCCCCGGCCGAGATCGAGGTGGCCGATCTGGCCGGGCTCGCGCTGGAACTCGCGCTCTGGGGGGGCGCGGACCTGCCCTTCCTGACTCCACCCCCCGCCGGCCCCCTGGCCGAGGCGCGGAGCCTTCTGACCGCGCTCGGCGCGCTCGATGCGCAGGGTCACATCACCGCGCATGGCAAGCGGATTGCGGGCCTGCCGCTGCATCCGCGGCTGGCGCACATGCTGGCGGTGGCGGGGCCGGAGGCCGCGACGCTGGCCGCCCTCCTGGCCGAGCGCGACCCCCTGCGTGGCGCGCCGCCGGACCTGGCCTTGCGGATGCAAGCGGTGGCGCGCCCGGGGCCGGAGGCCGACAGGGGGGTGGTGGAGCGCGTGCGGGCCGAGGCCAGGCGGCTGGCGGCGGCGATGCGCCCGGCAGTCACCCCCCCTCCCCCCTCCCCTCCCCCCGCGGGGGAGGGGAGCCGCTCCACGCCGGCCTCGGGACAGGTGGTGGAGGTGGGCGCCTCCCTCCCCCCTGGTGGGGGAGGGATGGGGAGGGGGGGCGTCGCCGGTGGTTACAGCCTCGCCGAAATGGCGGCGCTTGCCTATCCCGACCGGATCGGTCTGCGCCGCAAGGGCGAGGCGCCGCGCTGGGTGCTGTCGGGCGGCAAGGGCGCGGCGATGGCGGCGGGCCTGCCCCTGTCGGGCGCGCGGCTGATCGTGGCGACCGACCTCGACGGCGACGCGCGCGAAGCGCAGGTGCGGCAGGCGGTGGCGATCTCGGAGGCCGAGGTGCGAAGGCTATACGCCGACCGCATCGCCTGGGTCGAGCTCTGCGAGTGGTCCAGGCGCGAGGGCCGGGTGCTGGCCCGCCGGCAGGAAAGGCTGGGGGCGCTGGTGCTGGAGGACCGGCATTGGGATGCCCCGCCCGAGGCCGTGGCGCGGGCGGCGCTGGAGGGGGTGCGGCTTCTGGGCCTGCCCTGGTCGCCTGCGGCGCGGCGCCTCAGGGCGCGGGCGCGGCTGGCGCGGGGCGAGGGCTGGCCGGGGGTGGAGGATGCCGACCTTCTGGCCAGCGCGGAGGACTGGCTCTTGCCGCATCTCGCGGGGGTGAGAACCGAGGCCGATATCCGGGCCTTCGATCTGCTGCCCGCCTTGCAGGGTTTGCTGGGCTGGGACCGGCTGGCCGAGATGGACCGGCAGGTGCCCGGACATTTCGAAACGCCCCTCGGACGGAAGATCCCGATCGACTACGACGGCGAGGCGCCCGCGATCGAGGTCAGGTTGCAGGAGTTGTTCGGGGTGACGCAGCACCCCGTTGTGGGGGCCGCGCGGATGCCGCTGCGCATCACGCTGTTGTCCCCTGCCCAGCGCCCGGTGCAAGTCACGACCGACCTGCCGCGGTTCTGGGCGACCTCCTATGCCGATGTCCGCAAGGACATGCGCGGCGCCTATCCGCGCCATCCCTGGCCCGAGGATCCGACCCGGGCCGAGCCGACCTTGCGCGCCAAGCCGCGCGGAACCTGAGCGCCGGGCGACCTGCGGGACCGGAGGGTTTCAGAGCCTCAGCCGCCGGCTGCCTGCCCGATCCGGTGGCGCAGGCGGCCAGACAGCCGCGGAGTATCGCCGAAAGGGGCAAGCAGCGGCTTCGGGCGGGGGGCCTGGCTACAGGTCTGCAATATCAGTTGATCCGCCTGCCCTTTTGCCGGACCCGGCAGCGCTGTATGAGGGCGCTGACATCACAGGGTCGGATCATGCAGGACAGGCAGGCGCGGCGGGCGCGGTGGGCGGTGGCGGCGATGTTCCTCGCCAACGGCTTCGTCATGGGGGCCTGGGCGCCGCAGATCCCTCTGCTGATGCCACGCCACGGGGTGACGGAATCGGTGCTTGGGCTCCTCATCCTCGTGCTGGGACTGGGCGCGGTCAGCGCCATGCTCTTTGCCGGGCGGTTGATCGGACGGTTCGGCGGGCGGCGGGTGCTGTCCTGGTTCTCGCTGGCGCTGATCCCCGTCCTGCCGATGGTGGTCTTTTCCCCGAACCTCTGGGCTCTGGCGCTGTTCATGGCGGTGTTCGGCGCCATGGCGGGCTGCATGGATGTGGCGATGAATGCCCAGGCCGTCGAGATCGAGCGGCGGATCAACCGGGCGATCATGTCCTCGTCCCATGGGTTCTGGAGCCTCGGCGGCTTCATCGGCGGCTCGGCCGGGGCCTGGGTCATCGCGCACTGGGGGTCGGAGGTGCAGTCGATGCTGACCGCAGGCGTGGTGGCGGGGATCGTCCTGGCGGCGATGCCGTTCCTTCTGCCGGACGCGGCAAGGCCCGTGGCGGCCGCGGCAGTCCCCGCCCCGAAGACCAGGCTTTTCCCGAAGGACCTGCACGTCTGGCTTCTGGGCTTTCTGGCGCTGGCCTCGATGGTGCCCGAAGGCGCGGTGCTGGATTGGGCCGCGATCTACATGCAGAAGGAACTGGGATCGGATGTCTTCGTCTCGGGCCTCGGCTTTGCCTTCTTCGCGGGCGCGATGGCGCTGATGCGGTTTCTGGGCGACCGGGTGCGCAACCGGTTCGGTGCGGTCCGGACGCTGCGGATCTCGGGCTGGCTCGGGGCGGCGGGAATGATGGGCGGGGCGGTGGCAACGGCGGACTGGATGGCGATCGTCGGCTTCTTCGTCGCGGGCCTCGGGATCGCCAACTTGGTGCCGATCCTGTTCTCGGCCGCCGGGAACCATCCGCGCCTGCCCTCGGCCAATGCGATCTCGATCGTCACCATGGTGGGCTATTGCGGCATCCTTGTTGCGCCCTCGACCATCGGCTTCCTGGCCGAACATCTCGGCTTCCGCCCGACCTATGCGGGTCTGTCGCTGGTCCTGGTCCTGGTGGCGCTGCTGGCCGCGCGGGCGGCGGATGCCGACGGGGCCCGGGCGGTCTCTGGCGCCGCAGCCCAGGCGGCCTGAGCGGCTTCTCCCTGCTTCAGGGCGCACCCATGTAGTCGCGCTTGCCGAGCTCCACCCCGTTGTGCCGCAGGATGTCGTAGGCCGTCGCGACGTGGAAGAAGAACTGCGGCAGGGTGTAGAAGGACAGGAACTCGTCGCCCTTCAGCATCATGTCGTGCCCGCCGGCCTTGAAATGGATCTCGCGCGTCTCGGCATGGGCGAAATCGGCCGGCTGGAAGCTGCCCATGTAGCCGCGCGTCGCCGCGATGCGGTCACGCAACTCGGCAAAGCTCGTCTCGGTGTCGGGGAAGCTCTTCGGCTCCTGCCCGGCCAGCCGGGCCGTGCCGCGCGCGGCGAAGTCGCAGGCCAGCTGCACCTGGCGGGTGAAGGAAAACATGTCGGGGAAGAGCCGCGCGGCGAGGATGACCTCGGGTGCGATCCTGCGGGCGGCGCAATGCGCCTCGGCCTTGTCGAGGATGGCGGAAAGGGCAGAAAGAAAGCGGTCGAAGACGGCGACTGAGCGGCGGTGCATGGGGGATCTCCTTTCGCGGCAAGCGTCCGGCGGCGATGTGCGGCTGTCAAGCGCAACTGCCGGGCCGGGCAGCGAAAGCCCGTGCGGACCGCCGCGCCCGGCCAGGTGCGGCCTCAGAGGCCGAGGCACCAGCGCATGATCGCTTTCTGGGCGTGCAGGCGGTTTTCGGCCTCGTCGAAGATGACCGAATGGGGGCCGTCCATCACGGCGCTCGTCGCCTCGTCGTTGCGGTGCGCGGGCAGGCAGTGCATGAACAGCGCGTCGGGCTTGGCGCGGGACATCAGCTGTTCGTTCACCTGGTAGGGGCGCAGCTGGTTGTGGCGGCGTTCCTTGGCGGATTCGGGATCGTGCATCGAAACCCAGGTGTCGGTGACGACAAGGTCCGCCCCCTCGACCGCGGTGAAGGGGTCGCGCTGGATGGTGACCTTCGAGCCCTTCTCGCGGGCGAAGGCCACGAACTTGTCTTCGGGGTCGAGCGTTTCGGGGCCGGTGAAGGTGAAGTCGAAGCCGAACTGCCCGGCGGCGTGCAGGAAGGAGGCGCAGACGTTGTTGCCGTCGCCGCACCAGACGACCTTCTTGCCAGCGATGGGCCCGCGGTGTTCCTCGTAGGTCATCACGTCGGCCATGATCTGGCAGGGATGGGTGCGGTTCGTCAGCCCGTTGATGACCGGGACGGTCGCGTGTTCGGCCATCTCGAGCAGCGTGGCTTCCTCGAAGGTGCGGATCATGATGAGATCGACATAGCGCGAAAGCACCCGGGCGGTATCGGCGATGGTCTCGCCATGGCCGAGCTGCATTTCCTTGCCCGACAGCACCATGGTCTCGCCGCCCATCTGGCGCACGCCCACGTCGAAGCTGACGCGGGTGCGGGTCGAGGGTTTCTCGAAGATCAGCGCGACCATGTGGCCCTTCAGGGGCTGTGTGTCATCCGGGGCGCCTTTCGGACGGCCGTTGCGCGCGGTCTTCATGGACCGGGCACTGTCGATCATGGCCCGCAGGTCGGCAGGGTCGGTCTTGTGGATGTCGAGGAAGTGGTTCATGTCGTTTCGCTTCTTGAACCCGGGTCGCCGGGGGTTTCACACCCCCGGACCCCCGTGGGATATTTGGGGACAGATGAAATCAGGCGGTCATCTCGAGGCGGGCGGCGGCCTGGTCGAGCCGGTTCAGCGCCTCGGCGATGTCGGCGTCGGGGATGTTCAGCGCCGGCAGCAGGCGCAGCACGTTGTCGGCGGCGGCGACGGTCAGGATGCCGGCCTCGTAGCCGGCCTTGACCACATCGGCCGGTGCAGGCTTGCACCTGAGGCCCAGCATCAGGCCCTCGCCGCGCACCGCCTCGAACACCTGCGGGTGCCGCGCGACGAGGCTTTCGAGCCCCTGGCGGAACAGCGCGCCCTTGCGGGCGACCTCGGCCAGGAAGCCGGGATCCGAGACGATCTCGACCACCTTCGCCCCCACTGCGCAGCCGAGCGGGTTGCCGCCATAGGTGGAGCCATGGGTGCCCGCGGTCATGCCGGAGGCCGCGCGTTCCGTGGCCAGCACCGCGCCCAGCGGGAAGCCGCCGCCGATGCCCTTGGCAACCATCATGATGTCGGGCGTCACCCCCGCCCATTCATGCGCGAAGAGCCGGCCGGTGCGCCCCATGCCGCATTGCACCTCGTCGAAGATGAGGAGCGTGCCGGTCGCGTCGCAGACGTCGCGCAGGCCCTTCAGGCATTGGTCGGGCACCACGCGGATGCCGCCCTCGCCCTGGATCGGCTCGATGATGACGGCGCAGGTCCTGTCGGTGATCGCGGCGCGGATCGCGGCGTGGTCGGCGTCATTGGCGGGCCATTTCAGATGCACGAAGCCCGGCATCAGCGGCCCGAAGCCCTTGACCATCTTCTCCGACCCCGCCGCGGCGATGGCGCCGGTGGAACGGCCGTGAAAGGCGCCCTCGAAGGCCACGATCTCCACCCGCTCGGGGTGGCCGGCGTCGTGATGGAACTTGCGCGCCATCTTGATCGCCAGTTCCGCCGTCTCGGTGCCCGAGTTGGTGAAGAACACGGTGTCGGCGAAGGTGCGTTCGGTGAGCAGCCGGGCCAGCCGCTCCTGTTCGGGGATCGTGTAGACGTTCGAGACGTGCCACAGCCGCTGCGCCTGCCCGGTCAGCGTCTCGACCAGTGCAGGATGGGCATGGCCGAGCGCATTGACCGCGATGCCGGAGCCGAGGTCGAGGTATCGCCGCCCGTCCTCGGCGATCAGCCAGCTGCCCTCGCCCTTCACGAAGGCAAGCGGGGCGCGGTTGTAGGTCGGCAGGACGGCAGGGATCATGGGAGGGTCCTCATCTGGAAGCCAATGGGTGCCCGAGGGCGAAGGCCGAGTCAACTTGGGGAAGGGCAGGCACGCAGGGGCGCGCGCGGGAACGGCGGGACGGGCGTCAGACGCGGCGGCGTCGGCGCGATGCGGCGATATGGCGGAGTCCTGCGGTCATGCCGGGGGCATAGCGGGAATGGGCGTGGCGGTAAAGCGGTTTTCCATGCGCAGCCTGCCGCCGGTTTCCCGCGACGGTTTTTCGCTGGAAATGACCTGTAAAGGCTGGCAAGGCACAATGCGGCGGAACCGGGGCCGGTGGCTCCGCAGAACGACAAGGCGCCAGGGGTTCGGGACAGGCATGAATGCGGGGCAGATCACCGTCGGCGTCTTTGCGCTGGACCGGATCCTGGTGCCCGGCGGCGGGCAGGCGAAGGGCTGGCCGCAGCGTCTGGCCGATGGCGGCGCGGCCCCGGCCGAAGGGGCAGAGGCCGTTGACCTGGCGCTGAAGCTGGGGCCCGAGGGTCCGGTTCTGGCGCAGCCCGCGCGGCTCGGCCGGGCCGACTGGCCCGCGGGCACGCGGGTGCTGATCGATCCCGTCGCCGGGCGGGCCGGACTGTTCCTGGTGCGCTGCGGCGGCAAGCCGGCGGCCGTGGCATCGTCCTTTCCCCTGGTGCCCGGGTTCCCTGAGCCGAAGGGCCTGCCCCCGCATCCGCCGGCCGGCGTTGCAGCCGGGACGCTGATCGACACGCCGGACGGGCCGCGCGCAGCGGGATCACTGGCGGCCGGCGAAGTCGTGACGACGCTGTCCAACGGCTCGCGTCCGCTGCTTTGGGTCGGGCGGCGGCGGGTTTCGGTGATCGAGATGCTGGCCTATCCGGGGCTGCGACCGGTGGTGATCGCCCCCGGCGCGCTGGGCAACGTGCGCGAACTGGTCGTCTCGCCCGCCCAGCGGCTGCTGATCGACGACTGGCGGGCCGAGGTCTATTTCGGTGAGGATCGGGTGCTGGTCCCGGCCTGCGCGCTGGTCGATCCGCGCGGCCCGGGCTGCCGGCGGAGGGCGTGGAATATGTGGTGCTGCTCTGCGACCGGCACGAGATCCTCCTCGCCGAAGGCGCGCTGAGCGAAAGCTTTCACCCCGGAGAGGACGGGCTTGCCGCGCTCGACCCGGCGGAGCGGGCAGCGCTGGCGGAGGCGGTGCCCGAGGCAGAGCTTCTGCGCCGCCGCGCGACCTGTCCCATCCTGCGGGGGGCCGAGGCGCGTGCCCTGCGGTTGCAGGGCTAGGCGCCCGCGCAGATTTCGGCCAGCATCGCGACGACCGGCGGATACCAGTCCGGATCGTAGCCGTGCGCATCCTGCAAGACCGAAAGGTAACAGGCAACCCGGCCGGTCGTGGGGTTGGCGACCAGATACTGCCCGCCATAGCCGCCATGGCCGATCCAGGTGCCGTCGGTGTTGGTATGGCTGGAATAGCGCAGATGGCCGCGCGGGGCGGGCATCGGCACACCGCCCCGAAGCGTCCGGTCGAGGAAGGCGGCCGAGCCGAAGGGCGCACCGTCCACCCCCCTGCCCCGCCGCGCGAAGAGCGCGCCATAGCGGCATAGATCGCGCGCCGTCAGGCAGATGCCGCCGGAAAAGATCGGCGTCCCCGCGCGGTCGGTGCCCATGTGCAACACTCCCTCCACGCCCGCCGCATCGGCCAGATCGGCCAGCCAGGCCCGCAGGGGCCGGCCGCCCCGCGCCTCGGCCGCCAGCATCAGCACATCGGTGTTGGCGCTCTTGTAAAGGCTCGTCCCGCTGCGGTTCACCGTGTCCGTGGCGCCCGATGCCAGGCCGATCCCGGCCAGGAGATCGGCCATCGCGGGCTCGGGCCCCTCGGGCAGGCGCATGCCCATGGCCACCTCGTGCTGGAACACGGTGGTGTGGGGGTCGGTGTAATCCTCGTTGAAGGCGTTGTGGACGTTCATGTCCAGCGCCTCTTGCACGGTGGCGTCGCGATAGCCGGGGCCAAGCCAGGGCAGGATCGCGCCCAGGGGTTCGTCCGGCGCGATCCGTCCCTCTTCCCAGAGCCGCCCCAGGATCAGGTTCGCCGCCATCTTGGAGATCGACATGATCGCATGCGGCCGGTCCGGGCCGAAATCCGGGGCATAGGCTTCGTAGAGCAGCCGGTTGCCCTCGGTCACCGCCAGGGCCGAGAACCAGGGGCTGGCGGTCAGGCGCCGCACATCCTCGCGCGCGGGGATCGACAGGTCGGCCGACAGGCGCAGCTCAAGCACCGAGGCGGCGCGGAAGCCCAGCGTGTAGCGGGCGATCTTGTGAAGGCTGTGGAACCCCTGCCGCCGGTGCGGGGCCGAATTCCAGCGCGGATGCGGCTCGGGGCCGACCGACAGATCGGGATTTGGATGGGTGCGCAGCTGCATGCGATATCTCCTGCCATGCCCGAGCCTACGCCCTGCCCGGCCCCTGGCAAGTCAGGAGGACCGGCATCGACGCGGCAGGGGGCCTTCGCTATGCTGGTCAGCCAGGGTCACGGTCGCATGACACTTCCGGGACCCGTCCGCGGCGTCAATTCGCCCCGCCCTTGCGGCCCCTGCCCCGGGGCGGATAGAATGGCGCGGCAATCAGACAGGCGGAGAACAGGATGTCCTGGACGGACGAGCGGGTCGAGACGCTGAAACGCATGTGGAACGAGGGCCAGTCGGCCAGCCAGATCGCCAAGGAACTGGGCGGTGTGACGCGCAACGCGGTGATCGGCAAGGTGCATCGCCTCGGCCTCTCGAACCGGGTGGGCGGCAAGGACGACGAGGAGGCCGCCCCGGCGCCGGCCCCGGCGCAGGCGTCGCGGCCCGAACCC
>JBKBVC010000011.1:0-11502 GCA_046289805.1 Tabrizicola sp. | reverse complement strand
GGTCAGGCCGATCCTGCGCTGTTCGACCATCAGAACTGGCGACAATGCGCCTTGCGCGCGCTGGGCAAGCGCGACTTCGCGGCGCTCACATCCGACTACTACGACCGCGATGATCCGCTGCTGATCCAGGAGCTTCTGCGCACCATCCTGCCGCGTCGGGGCATCGCCGCGCGCGAGGACGAGGTGCTGCTGACCCTGGGTGCGCAGAACGCGCTGTTCATCGCGGCGACGGCGGTCCTGGGGCCGGCTCGGCGGGCGGTGGTTGAAAATCCCGGCTACCCGGCCTGGCGCGCCATCGTTGCGGCGTCCGGAGCCACGGCCGTCCCCGTCGATGTCGATGCCCAGGGCCTTCCGCCGCAAATCCCTGCAACGGACGTGGTTTTCACCACGCCGTCCCATCAGTGCCCGACCAACGCCACCATGCCCGTGGACCGCCGCGTGGCCTTGCTGGAGGCGGCCGAGGCCCAGGGTTTCATCATCATCGAGGACGACTACGAATTCGAGATGTCCTTCCTGAAGCCCGTTGCCCCCGCGCTGAAATCTCTGGACCGGGCGGGCAGGGTGATTTACGCCGGCAGTTTCTCCAAATCCGTCTTTCCGGGCCTTCGGCTCGGCTATCTCGTCGGGCCCCCCGGTTTCATCGCCGAGGCGCGAGCGCTGCGCGGGCTGATGCTGAAGCATCCGCCCGGCCATATCCAGCGGACGATGGCCTATTTCCTGGGCCTCGGTCACTATGACGCCCTCGTCAACCGCATGAAGAACGCCTTCCGCCGCCGCCGTCAGGTCATGGCCGAGGCCATCGCGGCCGAGGGGCTGGAGGTGGCGGGGCAGGGCGGTTTCGGCGGGTCGAGCTTCTGGATGCGCGCGCCGGACGGGGTGGATACCGAGGAGCTCGCCCTCGGCCTGCGCGGCGAGGGCGTCCTGATCGAGCCCGGCCGCGCCTTCTTTGCCGACGCGGGGCCGCGCAACTTCTACCGTCTCGCCTATTCCTCCATCGCCCCCCAGCGCATCGCCGACGGCGTGGCGCGGATCGCGCAGGCCATCGCCCGCCGATGACTTCGTCACGCCTCGCGAGCGGCGAGAAGCCGGAGGCGCACGAGGATCGACATCTGGCCATATCGGGCCAAAGGAACTGGCCCTAAGGTTGGACTCATCGCGGCGCTAATGTGCGGTGCAAAGCCAAGGAGAAAATGCGATGAAGATGACGACCGAAGAAGCCTTCGTGAAGGTCTTGCAGATGCATGGCATCGAGCACGCCTTCGGGATCATCGGCTCGGCCTTCATGCCGATCTCGGACCTCTTTCCCAAGGCGGGCATCACCTTCTGGGACTGTGCCCATGAAGGCTCGGGCGGGATGATGGCGGACGGTTTCACCCGTGCTTCTGGCAGGATGTGCATGATGATCGCCCAGAACGGGCCGGGCATCACCAACTTCGTCACCGCGGTCAAGACCGCCTACTGGAACCACACGCCCCTGCTCCTGGTGACGCCGCAGGCTGCCAACAAGACCATCGGGCAGGGCGGCTTCCAGGAGGTCGAACAGATGGCGCTGTTCCGCGACATGGTCTGCTATCAGGAGGAGGTGCGCGACCCCTCGCGCGTGGCCGAAGTGCTGAACCGCGTGATTCTTCAGGCCAGGCGCCAGTCGGCCCCGGCGCAGATCAACATGCCGCGCGATTTCTGGACCCAGGTCATCGACATCGCCCTGCCCGCGATCGTGGAGTTCGAGCGGCCCTCGGGCGGCGAGGAGGCGATCGCGCAGGCCGCACAGCTTCTCTCGGGGGCGAAGTTCCCGGTGATCCTGAACGGTGCGGGTGTGGTGATCGGGGGCGCGATCCCGGCCTCGATGGCACTGGCCGAACGGCTGAGCGCGCCAGTCTGCGTGGGCTACCAGCACAACGACGCCTTCCCCGGCTCGCATCCGCTGTTCGCGGGGCCCTTGGGCTACAACGGGTCGAAGGCGGCGATGGAGCTGATCGCCCAGGCCGATGTTGTGCTGGCGCTGGGGACGCGGCTCAACCCGTTCTCGACCCTGCCGGGCTATGGCATCGACTACTGGCCGAGGGAGGCCAAGGTGATCCAGGTGGACATCAACCCGAACCGGATCGGGCTGACGAAGCCGGTAACGGTCGGGATCGTGGGTGATGCGAGGAAGGTGGCCGAAGGGATCCTGGCGCGGCTGTCCAGGACTGCCGGCGATTCGGGGCGGGCCGAGCGCAAGGCGTTGATCGCGCAGAAGAAATCGGCCTGGGCGCAAGAGCTCGCCTCGATGGATCACGAACAGGACGATCCCGGCACCACCTGGAACGAACGTGCCCGCAAGGCCAAGCCCGACTGGATGAGTCCCCGGATGGCCTGGCGTGCGATCCAGGCGGCCCTCCCGCGCGAGGCGATCATCTCTTCCGACATCGGCAACAACTGCGCCATCGGCAATGCCTATCCCAGCTTCGAGGCGGGGAGGAAGTACCTCGCGCCGGGCCTCTTCGGGCCGTGCGGCTATGGCCTGCCTGCGATCGTTGGCGCCAAGATCGCCTGCCCAGACACCCCGGTCGTGGGTTTTGCGGGCGACGGGGCGTTCGGAATCGCGGTCACGGAACTGACCGCCATCGGCCGCCCGGAATGGCCCGCGATCACCATGGTCGTCTTCCGCAACTACCAGTGGGGGGCAGAGAAGCGGAACTCGACGCTCTGGTATGACGACAACTTCGTCGGAACCGAACTGGACACCGATGTCAGCTATGCCGGGATCGCGCGTGCTTGTGGGTTGCAGGGCGTGGTCGCACGGACGATGGATGAGCTAACGGCGGCCCTGCGCAGGGCGATCGACGACCAGATGCACCACGGCAAGACCACCCTGATCGAGGCGATGATCAATCAGGAACTGGGCGAGCCCTTCCGCCGCGACGCGATGAAGAAGCCGGTCGAAGTGGCCGGCATCCGGCGCGAGGACATGCGCCCGCAGGTCGTCTGATGCCCTATGATCTCGGCCCCGGCGCACTGGCCTGGCTTGCCCTGGCCTGCCTGGTTGCGGGCTTCGTCAGGGGCTATTCCGGTTTCGGTTTCTCGGCCCTGCTGATTGCCGCCTCCAGCCTGGTGACCAATCCGCTGAACTTTGTTGCGGTTGTGGTCATTCTGGAAACCGTCATGTCGCTGCAACATGCCCGTGGCGCGGGGCCGGACGTGGACTGGCGCCGGGTCGGGTGGCTCTTGGGCGGGGCGGCGATCGGGCTGCCCTTGGGCCTGTGGATCCTGACCGGGGTCTCCGAGGATACGGCGCGGGCGGTGATTTCCGTCTACGTCCTCTTGATGTGCCTGGTGCTGCTGGCGGGATGGCGGCTGGCTTCCGAGGTGCGGGGGGCGGGGAACGGGCTGGCCGGGGTGATCTCGGGCCTGGCCAATGCACCCGGAATGGGCGGCCTGCCGGTCGCGGCCTTCTTCGCCGCGCAGCCCATGCCCGCGGCAGTTTTCCGCGCCACGCTGATCGCTTACTTTCCGCTGCTCGACCTTTATTCCGCGCCGCTCTACTGGCTGGCGGGGCTGGTGACCTGGGACACGCTCTGGGCCGCGCTCATCGCGCTCCCGGTCACGCTCTTCGGCAACTGGCTGGGCGGGCGGCATTTCCTTGGCACCGACCCGCAGGAGTTCCGCCGCTTTGCGATCATCCTGTTGGCCGGCCTGGCCACACTTGGCCTCGGGAAGGCGCTGCTCTGATGTGGCTGATTGTGAACGCGGGTTCGTCTTCGTTGAAGCTGAAGCTTTTCGAAGGCGAACGCGAAGTCGCAAAAGCCAGCCTTGCCGAGATCGGCGCGGATGGGCACCGCGCGGCCCTGACCGAAGGATTGCGGCAGGCAGGAGTGCCGGTTGACCGGCTGACGGCGGCGGCGCATCGGGTGGTGCATGGCGGGGCAGAGCTGACCGGAACCTGCCGGGTGACGCCCGAAGTCATCCGCCGGATCGAGGCCTGCGTGCCCCTGGCCCCCCTGCACAATCCGGCAAATCTGGCGGGAATCCGGGCGCTTGCCGCGCTAGCGCCCGACCTGCCGCAATATGTGGCCTTCGACACTGCCTTTCACGCCACGAACCCCGAGGTGGCGACCGCCTATGCCCTGCCGAAGGCCGAGCGCGACCGGGGCCTGCGCCGCTATGGCTTTCACGGGCTCAGTTATGCCGCGCTGGTGCGCATCCTGCGGGGCAGGGGAGAGCTGCCTGAGCGCCTGCTCGCCTGTCATCTGGGCAATGGCTGTTCCATGGCCGCGATTGTGAACGGTCGTTCGGTTGCGACGACGATGGGCTATTCGCCACTGGACGGGCTGACGATGGGCACGCGCTCGGGCGCCATCGACGGCAATGCGGTGCTGCGGCTGGCCGAGCTGCACGGCATCGAAAGGGCCGGCCGCATCCTGAACCGGGAAAGCGGGCTTCTGGGCCTGGGCGGGCACAGCGACCTGCGCGCGCTGCATTCGGCAGGCACGCCCGAGACGCGCTTTGCGCTGGACCATTTCGCCTATTGGGCTGTGCGTCACGCCGGGTCGATGGTGGCCGCGATGGGGGGCCTCGATGCCGTGGTCTTTACCGGTGGCATCGGCGAGAACGACCCCTGGATGCGGAAGGAAATCCTGTCCGGGCTTTCCTTTCTGGGAGTTTCTTCCGACCCCGCCCGCAATGCCCGGAACGAAACCACGCTGCATGATGCGACATCCCGTGTCGTTATCCTTGTTGTGCCGGCGGACGAGGAGCGGCAGATTGCCCTTGAAGCGCAGGCCGTCATGGCCGGGGAGGGGGCGTGAACCAGCCAAGGGTCGAGACGCAGCGAGAGGTCGGCGACGAGGTCCGCCAGACCACCTGCTACATGTGCGCCTGCCGCTGCGGGATCAACGTGCACCTGAAGTCCGGCAAGGTCGCCTATATCGAGGGCAACCGCGACCATCCGATCAACAAGGGCGTTCTCTGTGCCAAGGGGGCCAGCGGGATCATGCAGGTCACCGCGCCCTCGCGCCTGAAAGCGCCGTTGCGACGGGTCGGGCCACGAGGATCGGGCGCCTTCGAGGAGATCAGCTGGGACGAGGCGCTGCAAACCGCCGTCGCCTGGTTGAAGCCCTTGCGCGACACGGCGCCGGAGAAGCTTGCCTTCTTCACCGGCCGCGATCAGAGCCAAAGCCTGACCGGCTGGTGGGCGCAACAGTTCGGCACGCCGAACTACGCCGCGCATGGCGGCTTCTGTTCGGTCAACATGGCGGCGGGCGGCATCTATACCATCGGTGGCGCCTTCTGGGAATTCGGCCAGCCGGACTGGGAGCGGACGAAGCTCTTCGTCATGTTCGGCGTGGCCGAGGACCATGACAGCAATCCCATCAAGATCGGCATCGGCAAGCTGAAGGCCCGCGGCGCGCGGGTCATCAGCGTGAACCCGGTCCGCACCGGCTATTCCGCGGTGGCCGACGACTGGATCGGGATCACGCCCGGCACCGATGGCCTGCTGATCCTGTCGCTGATCCATTGCCTTCTCGAAGCGGGGAAGATCGACCTCGATTACCTTGCGCAATGGACCAATGCGCCCCTTCTGGTGACCGAAGCGGACGGCGCGGAGAAGGGCCTCTTTGTCCGCAACGCCGAAAGCCAGCCCTTCGTGATCGACCGCCCCGCGCCCTGGGACGGGAAGGACGTCCAGCCCGACCTCGGCGCCGAATGGCAGGGCAATCGCACCGTCTTCCGCCACATGGTCGAGGAATACCTCAAGCCCGATTACGCGCCCGAGGCCGTGGCCGCCCGCTGCGGCGTCACGGCGGCGCGCATCCGGCAGCTTGCGGCGGAACTTGCCGAGGTGGCCTTCAACCAGGCCATCACGCTGGATCGCCCCTGGACCGACTTCCGGGGCAACGAACACAAGGACATGCCCGGCCGCCCGGTCAGCTTTCACGCCATGCGGGGGATTTCGGCCCATTCCAACGGCTTCCAGACGGCGCGCGCGCTGCATCTGCTCCAGATCTTGCTCGGCGCGGTGGAAACCCCCGGCGGCTATCGGCTGAAACCGCCCTATCCCAAACCCGTCGAGGCGCACCCGACGCCGCATTTCGTCACCTCCCCGGGCAAGCCGCTGACCGGTCCGCATCTGGGCTATGTCCGCTCCCCCGACGACCTGTGCCTCCTGCCCGACGGCCAGCCCGCCCGGATCGACAAGGGGTTCTCCTGGGAAAACCCGTTCTCGGCGCATGGGCTGATGCACATGGTCATCCCCAACGCCCATGCCGGCGATCCCTACCGCATCGACACGCTGTTCCTCTACATGGCGAACATGTCCTGGAACTCCTCCATGAACTCCGCCCGGGTGATGGAGATGCTGACGGAACGCGGCGCGGACGGCGAATACCTGATCCCCCGGATCATCTATTCCGACGCCTATGCCTCCGAGATGGTGGCCTATGCCGACCTGATCCTGCCCGACACGACCTATCTCGAACGCCACGACTGCATCAGCCTGCTCGACCGCCCGATCTCGGAACCCGACGCGGCGGGCGATGCGATCCGCTGGCCTGTGCTTGAGCCCGACCGCGAGGTGCGCTGCTTCCAGTCGGTGCTCTTGGACCTCGGCGCGAGGCTCGGCCTGCCGGGCATGGTGAACGAGGACGGCAGCCCGAAGTTCAAGGACTATGCCGACTATATCGTCCACCACCAGCGACGCCCGGGTGTCGGGCCGCTGATGGGCTTCCGCGGGAATGGCGAGGCCGAGGGGCGCGGCGCGCCGAACCCGGACCAGCTGAACCGCTATATCGGGAACGGCGCCTTCTATCAGGCGCATGTGCCGGAAGAGGCCGCCTTCTACAAACCCTGGAACGCGGCCTACCAGGACTGGGCGGTGCGCCTCGGCCTTTACGAGACGCCGCAGCCCTACCTGTTCAACATCTGGTCCGAACCCATGCGCCGCTTCCAGCTCGCGGCCGAGGGCTTCGGCCCCCGCCAGCCGCCCGCCCACCTTCGCGCGCGTCTCAAGCAGGCGATGCACCCGCTGCCGATCTGGTATCCGCCCTATGGTGATGAGGACGCGGCCTTCGGCTACCCGGTCCATGCCCTGACCCAGCGCCCGATGGACATGTATCATTCCTGGGGCAGCCAGAACGCCTGGCTGCGACAGATCAAGGGGCACAACTACCTGTATCTGCCGACGAAACTCTGGGAGGCCGAGGGGTTCAAGGACGGCGACTGGGCGCGCGTCTCCTCTCGCGCCGGAACCATCGTGGTGCCCGTCGCTCACATGGCCGCCCTGAACGAGAACACCGTCTGGACCTGGAACGCGATCGGCAAGCGAAAGGGGGCCTGGGCGCTGCACGAGGATGCGCCCGAGGCGACGACCGGCTTCCTGCTCAATCACCTTATCCCGGAATTGCTGCCCGACCGCGAGGGCGTGCGGCTGTCGAACTCTGACCCCGTGACCGGCCAGGCCGCCTGGTTCGACCAGCGGGTGCGGATCGAACGGGTGGCCGCCGAAGACCATCCGCGCGGCACGGTGGAGCCGATGTTCGGGTGCCTGCCCGATCCGCCGCGCGCCGGTGGCGGCCGGGCGCAAAATTCTTCGAAGAATTTTGCCAGAAGTTTTCGAGAGCTTTTGGCGCCCGGCGGGGAGGCCGCGCGATGACCGCCCTGCCGCAGAGCACCGAAAGACGCCTGGGGCTGGTGATCGACCTCGACACCTGCGTCGGCTGCCAGGCCTGTGTCACCGCCTGCAAGGGCTGGAACGATGCGGGCATCGGCCTTTCCGATCAGGACCCCTACGGCGCAAACCCCTCGGGCACATTCCTGAACCGGGTCCATTCCTACCAGGTCGCCGTCGAAGGCGCCCCCGCCCAGGTTGTGACCTTCCCGCGCTCATGCCTGCATTGCGACAACGCGCCCTGCGTCACCGTCTGCCCCACCGGGGCCAGCTACAAGCGGGCCGAGGACGGGATCGTGCTGGTGAACGAGGACGCCTGCATCGGCTGCGGCCTCTGCGCCTGGGCCTGCCCCTACGGCGCGCGCGAGATGGATGCCGCGCAGGGTGTGATGAAGAAGTGCACGCTCTGCGTCGACCGGATCTACAACGAGACCCTGCCGGCAGAGGACCGCGAGCCAGCCTGCGTCCGCACTTGCCCCACGAACGCCCGCCACTTCGGCGACCTGTCCGACCCCGACAGCGCGGTGTCCCGACTGGTCGCCGACCGCGGCGGCTTTGACCTCATGCCGGACATGGGGACGCGGCCCACCAACAAATACCTGCCGCCCCGCAGGAAGGGGCCGGGGGAGGCGAGCCCGCTGGAGCCCCTGCTGGACGTGCAGGCCACCGGCATTGCCGGCTGGCTCGACCGGATGCTGGGAAGGTTCTGAGATGCATCCCGCGCCCTCGGTCATCCTGTTTTCCGTGCTGTCCGGGCTCGGCTTCGGCTTCCTCGCCTTTCTCGGCTGGGGGGCGCTCATGCCGTCGGGCTGGGCGGCCTTCCTGCTCTGGGGGCTCGGTTACGGACTGGCCGTCGCAGGGCTTCTGGCCGCGACCTTCCACCTCGGCAATCCGAAGAACGCGCTGAAAGCCTTCACGCAATGGCGCACCAGCTGGCTTTCGCGCGAGGCCTGGGCCTCGGTCGCCACGCTGGTCCTCTTGGCGCCTATGGCGCTCTCCGACATCTTCGGCCTCGGCCTGCCGCGCATCATCGGACAGGTCGGCGGCGCTCTGGCGATCCTCACCGTCTTCACCACCGCGATGATCTACACCCAGATCAGGGCCGTCCCGCGCTGGCACCACTGGCTGACGCCGGTGATGTTCCTGACCTTCGCCCTTGCCGGAGGCGCGATGCTTTCGGGCCGTGCCTGGGCGCCGATAGCGATGCTGGCGGTGGGCGCTGTTCTGTTCGCCGTCTGGCGTGTCGGCGACGGGGCCTTCGCGCGGGCGGGGCAGAGCCTCGGCACCGCGACGGGCCTAGACCGGCTCGGCGTGCCGTCCGTGCTCGACCCCGCGCATACGGCGGGGAACTACCTGAAACGTGAGATGATCTTCGTCGTGGGTCGCAAGCATGCCGCTAGGTTGCGCAGGATCGCGCTGGCGCTGGCTTCGGTCGCCCCGGCGCTGATCCTCCTCCTGCCGCTTGGCCTGTTCGGCATTGCACTGGCCGCCGTACTGCACCTGGCCGGCGCGCTTGCCGCCCGATGGCTGTTCTTTGCCGAGGCCGAGCATGTCGTGGGGCTTTACTACGGCGCGCGGGGATGATCCTGTCGGGGTCATGAGCGCCTTCAAGACCTACGATATCCGCGGCCGTCTGGGGACGGACCTGACCGAAACCATCGCCCACCGCATCGCGCGGGCCTTCGCCGAGGTGACGGGGGCGGGGGCCGTGGTGCTGGCGCGCGACTGCCGCGAAAGCTCGCCCGGGCTGGCCGATGCGGTGGCGGCGGGTCTGGTCGCCTCGGGCGTGCGTGTCCTCGACCTCGGCCTTGCGGGGACCGAGGAGATGTATTTCGCCACCGCCCATCTGGGCGCGGGCGGCGGGATCTGCGTCACCGCCTCGCACAATCCACGCGAATACAACGGGATGAAGCTTGTGGGCCGCGGTGCCGTGCCTCTGCCGGACGCCGATTTCGCCCGCATCCGCGCCCTGACCGAGGCCGGGCATGACCCCGATCGACTGCCGGGTGGCTTGCGCGAGGACCGCGCGGCGGTTCGGGCCGACTATGTGGCGCATGTGGCCGGGCTGGTCGGCCCGGGCCTTGGTCCGCTGCGGCTGGTGGTGAATGCCGGAAACGGTGCCGCGGGGCCGACGCTGGATGCTCTGGCCGAGGGTCTGGCCGCGCGCGGCGCCCAGCTCGATCTGCTAAGGTTGCACCACGATCCCGACGGCAGCTTCCCGAACGGCATCCCCAACCCACTCCTGCCGGAAAATCGCCCGGTCACGGCCGAGGCGGTGCGCGCGGCGGGCGCCGATTTCGGAGTCGCCTTCGACGGCGATTTCGACCGCTGCTTTCTGTTCGACGGCGAAGGCGGGTTCGTCGATGGCGAGCATGTCGTGGCCCTGCTGGCCGCGGCGCATCTGACGGTCGAACCCGGCGCCACGATCATCCACGACCCGCGCGTGATCTGGGCGGTGCAGGATGCGGTGCGCAAGGGCAGGGGGCGGTCGGTCCTGGCGCCCACGGGACACATCTTCCTCAAGGCCGCGATGCGTCGCGAAGGTGCCGTCTATGGCGGCGAGATGAGCGCGCATCATTACTTCCGCGGCTTCATGTCCTGCGATTCCGGCATGATCCCCTGGCTTCTGGTCGCACGGCTGCTTTCGCAGAGCGGGCGCGGCCTGATCGACCTTGTGGGTGCGATGCGCCGGGATTTCCCCTCCTCGGGCGAGATCAACTTCCGTGTCGCTGATCTGCCGGCCGTGGTCGCCCGCGTCCAGGCCGCGCTCGAGCCCGAGGCGCGGGCGACAGACCGCACCGACGGGCTGAGCCTGGATTTTGGCGACTGGCGGATGAATCTGCGCGCCTCGAACACCGAACCGCTGTTGCGGCTGAACGTCGAGGCCAGGGGGGACGCGGGTCTGGTGGCCGAAGGCGTTGCCCGCGTCAGGGCCCTGATCGAGGGCTGAGCCGTCAGGCCGAAACGGCGGGCGCGGCCTGTTCCTTGCGCAGGATCGGCCAGCCGCGGCGAAAGACGGGGATCGGCGGCAGGTTTTCAGCCAGCGCCTTCAGCCGGGTTTCACGCTGTTGCAGACGGGCGATCTCGGCCCGGATTTCGGCCAGTTCGTCGGCGAGGGTCAGTCGGGAAGCAGCCATTTGGTCCTCCTTTGTTCTGCCTCGCCAGCATCGACTCGAAGTCTGAATACTTTGCTAAGTGCCAGAGTGGCCGCAGTCTGTTTCCATATCCACCGCTTGTCCTGGAGCGTTGCTGGGCGCAGGCTTCGGCCAAAATCCGGATCTGCTTGCATGTGGACGTTCAGCCTTATCAAAGCCCTGGCCCTCTGGGTCAGGATCCTGCCCCTGCTGTTGGTCCGCCTGTTGGCCTTTGGCGCCATCGCCGCAGGTCTCGCCGTCGCGGCGCTGGCAGGTGCATGGGGTGCAGCGGGCTCGGGCCTTGCCGATCGGGTTGCGGGCCCGGTCGCCGGCGCAGTGGCTGGCGCCGTCGTTGCGTCGGCCGGCATCGCGTCGTGCTGCGGGCGCATGCAGTGCGTGCTGCGGGGGATGCAGATTGCGCTGCTGTCGGACTTGCAGGATCGCGTACGGGTTCCCGTCGGTCCCGGGCAGGTCCGCGCGGCGCGGGAACGGGTCGCCTTCCGCTTCGGTTCGGCTTCGGACCTTCAGGCGCTCTGCCGCTTTGTGCGGAACGTGACCGGTCACATTCCAGCCGTGGTGGAGGAGGGCGGGGCGCTGCCAGCCTTGCCGGTCGTGGGACGGGTCATCCACGGCGGGCTTGTGGACCAGGCCGTGCTGACCCACGCCTACCGCGCCCGGCCCGAGAACGCCTGGGAAGCCGCGCATGATGGTCTGGTCCTGACC
>JBKBVC010000416.1:0-2368 GCA_046289805.1 Tabrizicola sp. | reverse complement strand
TGGATCACGCACGACCTTGGGGTCATTGCCGGAATCGCCGACCGGGTGATGGTGATGTATGGCGGCCAGGTCGTGGAACAGGCCCCCGTGCGCGAACTGTTCGCAAACCCGCAGCACCCCTACACCCGGGCCCTGTTGCAGACCATTCCCCGCATTACGGGGGACCGCGAGGCGCGGCTGAAGGTGATCGAGGGTCAGCCGCCGATCCTGACCGCGCCGCTGACCGCCTGTCCGTTCCGCGCGCGCTGCGAGTTCCGTCACGACGCCTGCGATGCGGTGAACCCGTCGCGCCGGGCCGTGGACGGGCTTCCGATCGGCCGGGGCCACGATGTCGCCTGCCACTGGCATGCGCCCGCAAGGCGGGAGACGGCCGATGCTTGACGCGGGACCGAAACCCCTGGTTCAGGTTCGCGACCTGAAGATGCATTTCCCGATCTACGCCGGGATCTTCCGCAGGCATGTCGGGGACGTGAAGGCAGTCGATGGCGTCTCTTTCCAGATCCTTCCCGGTCAGACGCTGGGACTGGTTGGCGAATCCGGCTGCGGCAAGTCCACGGTAGGTCGAGCCATGCTGCGGCTTTACGAACCGACCGCGGGCGAGGTCATCATCGATGGCGACGACGTGGCCAGCCTGCCGCCCGAAGCCCTGCGAAAGAAGCGGCCGACCATGCAGATGGTGTTCCAGGACCCGCAGGCCAGCCTCAATCCCCGCATGACCCTGGCCGAGATCGTCAGCGAACCTCTGGACGAACACACCGACTGGTCGCGCGCGCAGAAGCTGGAGCGGGTTTACGAGCTGATGGATCAGGTCGGCCTGAACCGCCGCTTCGTGAACCGCTTCCCGCACGAGTTTTCCGGCGGGCAGCGCCAGCGGATCGGGATTGCACGCGCCCTGGCCCTGAAACCGCGCTTCATCGTCTGCGACGAACCCATCGCCGCGCTGGACGTCTCGATCCAGGCCCAGGTGGTGAACCTGCTCGAGGATCTGCAGGAAAAGCTTGGTCTGACCTACCTGTTCATCAGCCATGACCTGTCGATGGTGCGCCACCTCGCGCAGCGGGTCGCGGTGATGTATCTGGGCCGGATCGCGGAACTGTCGCCCTCGAAGGATCTTTACGCCCGCCCCCTGCATCCCTATGCCGAGGCGCTTCTGTCTGCCGTGAATGAGCCCGACCCCGAGCTCGCGACACGGCGCAACCGCATCATCCTGAAAGGCGACGTGCCCTCGCCAGCCAATCCGCCGAAGGGCTGCAATTTCTGCACCCGTTGCCCGAAGGTCATGGACATCTGCAAGACCGTGAAGCCCGAGCTTGTCGAGGTCGAGCCGGGCCGCATGGTCGCCTGCCATCTATATACTCCCGTCGTCGGATCAACCGGCGCGTCCGAGGCAAGAGAGCGTAACCAACAAGGAGAGACCCGATGAAACTGAGAGCCGCCCTTCTGGGCGCCGTGGCCGTGCTGGGCATTGCCCCCGCGGCTTTTGCCGAGCGCGGCACCGACGGCGAGGTGAAGCTTACCTTCCCGCAGGCCGTGTCCATCATGAACCCCTACCTGTCGGGCGGGACCAAGGATATCTACGCCTCCTCGATGGTGCTAGAGCCCCTCGCGGGCCTCGACCCGAACGGCGTGCTGATCCCCAAGCTCGTCACGGAAATCCCCACGCTGGAAAACGGCGGCATTTCCGAGGACCGCACCTCGATCACCTGGAAGCTGCTGCCCGATCTGAAATGGTCGGACGGCACCCCGGTGACGGCCGATGACGCCGTGTTCACCTGGCAGTACTGCACCCACCCCGAAGGCGGTTGCAGCCAGGCCACCAAGTTCGAGGGCGTCGCCTCCGTGGAGGCTGTGGATCCCTCGACGATCAAGGTGACGTTCAACGGCCCGAAGGCAAACCCCTACACCGCCTTTGTCAGCGCGCTGTCACCGATTCTGCAGAAGAAGCAGTTCGAGGCCTGCCTCGGCGCCGCAGCCCCCACCTGCACCGACGCCAACAACATGCCGATCGGCACCGGGCCGTTCAAGGTCACCGGCTTCACGGTGAACGACACGGTGTCAATGGCCGCGAACGAGAACTATCGTGACCCGGCCAAGCCGGCCTTTGCCACTGCCGTCATCAAGGGCGGCGGCGATGCCGAGAGTTCGGCCCGCGCCGTGATGGAAACGGGCGAGTTCGACTATGCCTGGAACACCCAGATCCCGCCGGACACCCAGGCTTCGATGCTGGCCGCCGGCAAGGGCCAGTTCGTGGTCGCCTTCGGCACGCTGGTCGAGCGGCTGGAAACCAACACCACCGACCCCGACCCGGCCCTGCCGGAAGGCGAGCGTTCCACCGCCAAACATCCGCACCCGATCCTGTCGGACATCC
>JBKBVC010000415.1:0-2379 GCA_046289805.1 Tabrizicola sp. | reverse complement strand
CCAGCGCCAGCCGGTCCTCCAGAAGATGCGCCCGGCTCTGCACCGGCTCGACCGTGAAGACCCCCAGATGCTCGTCGAGCCGTGCCCGCCAGTCCAGTCGCACGTCCGTGCCCGGCTGCAACACGGGCGCCATCCGCCGTGAGGCGCCACCGCGCACCACGCCCGCGTGCCGGCCATGCCCGGCCGTCAGCACCTCGATGATCGCGGCGGTCTCGCCATGCGGGCGCATGGCCAGGATCACGCCCTCGTCGCGCCAGTCCATGCGCCGGACTATCGGCGCGGGGCGCGGCCGGCGCAAGCGGGACGCGCTCAGTCCGACAGACCCTCTTCGTCCAGCAGCGTCCGTCCCTGGCGGTCCTCCAGCTCGATCACCCAGAGGTCGGGGTCGCGGGCCCGGGTGCGGGCGACCAGCGCATCCACCTCGGCCTCCGGCCCCTCGGCCAGCAGGAACCAGGCCCGCGCGCCGCTCAGGATGTCGGACCGCCGCTCCCAGGCCCGCGCCGTGCCATCCAGGAGCGCGACCTTCACCACCACCGCGCCCGCCTCTGCATCGCCCTTCGCCGTGACATAGGCCGGAATGTCGGCCAGGCGCAGCCGCGTCAGATAGGCCGAGACCCAGAGGCCCGAGGCAAGACGGGGCGTCACCACGCCACCGTGCGTCCGGGGCCAGATTCCCTCGAACGAATCTGGCCGGATTCCTTGAAGAATTCGGCGCGCTCAGGCATCGCCGTCCTTGAAATCCAGACCCATCTCGGAATAGCGCTCGGGCTCGTCCAGCCAGTTCGGACGCACCTTGACCTGAAGGAAAAGGTGCACGGTGCGGCCCAGGAACTCGGAAATTTCCGCCCGGGCCGCCTGGCCGATGGACTTGATCGTCTCGCCCCTGTTGCCCAGGACGATCCCCTTGTGCCCGTCGCGCGCGACATAGACCACCTGGTCGATCCGGGTGGTGCCATCGGGCTTGTCCTCCCATTTCTCGGTCTCGACCGTCAGCTGGTAGGGCAATTCCTCGTGCAGGCGCAGGGTAAGCTTCTCGCGCGTGATCTCGGCGGCGATCATCCGCATCGGCAGGTCGGCGATCTGGTCCTCGGGATAAAACCACGGCCCTTCCGGCAGCACCGAGCCCAGCCAGTCGCGCAGGTCCTCGACCCCGTGACCACGCTCGGCGCTGATCATGAAAGTCCTGACGAAGGGAAAGGCCCGGTTCGCCTCATCGGCCAGCGCAAGCAGGGTCTCGGCCTTCACCCGGTCGATCTTGTTGATCGCCAGCGCCACGGGCTTGCCTTGCGGCATCTCGTCGCGCAGCCGGTCGATGATCGCCTGGGCGCCCTCGGTCAGTCCGCGATGCGCCTCGATCAGCAGGACGATCACATCGGCATCCGAAGCCCCGCCCCAGGCCGCCTTGACCATGCTGCGGTCCAGCCGCCGCCGAGGGCGGAAGATGCCGGGGGTATCGACGAAGACGATCTGCGCCTCGCCCGCCATGGCGATCCCGCGGATGCGCGCGCGCGTCGTCTGCACCTTGTGGGTGACGATACTGACCTTCGCCCCGACCATCCGGTTCAGAAGCGTCGATTTCCCGGCATTCGGTTCGCCGATCAGGGCGACAAAGCCTGCGCGTTTGGTCATGTGGTCGCAACCCTTTCCTTCACCCGAGCCATAGGCGAAAGCCCCGCAAAAGGCCAGTTGCCAATCCGTCGGTCCGGCTTCGGCCACGTCGAGCACTTCTTCCATTCGTCGGCAAAGGCCCCGGCGAGGAGTGCACGAAGTGCTCGACGAGCGATCCGCTCACCCCTCGGCCGCAAGTCGGTCGAGAAGCAACCTCGCCGCCGCCTGTTCGGCCACCTTCTTCGACCCCGCACTGGCCGCTTCCGTCGCGCCGTTGGCAAGCGTCACCCGCACGGTGAAGACCGGCGCGTGGTCGGGGCCGGACCGCCCGGCCTCTTCATAGACCGGCGGCGGCATGCCGCGCGCCTGCGCCCATTCCTGAAGACTTGTCTTTGAGTCCCGCGCGTCCGGCTCCACCGCCGCGATCCGGCCGCCCCAGAGCCGCAGCACCAGCGCCCGCGCCGCCTCGAAGCCCGCGTCCTGATAGACCGCCGCGATCACCGCCTCCAGCGCGTCGCCGAGCAGCGCGTCCTTGCGGCGACCGCCCGTCAGCATCTCGCTGCGGCCCAGCTTCAGCACCTCGCCCAGCCCCACCTCGCGGGCGACATCGGCGCAGGTCTCCTTGCGCACCAGTGCGTTGTAGCGCGGGGCAAGCTGCCCCTCGCGCGCCTCGGGGTCGGCGGTCAGCAGCGCCTCGGCCATCACGAGGCCCAGCACCCGGTCGCCCAGGAACTCCAGCCGCTGGTTGTCGGGCCGGGTCGCCGTGCCGAT
>JBKBVC010000414.1:0-2381 GCA_046289805.1 Tabrizicola sp. | reverse complement strand
CGGGCGTCGGATTGGCGCGCTGGTTGAAGCGGACGATCGTGTAGATCAGAAGCGCGGTCACGAAGATCACGATGCCGGTGATGATGTAGAGGATCATCGTGTCGAGCCAGACGATGTCGTGCTTGACCTCGGTCACCGAGGGCTGGAAGCCCATCCCGCCCGGCTCCGGCTGGCCGATGACCTCGAGCGCCTGCTGGGCAAGGGCCGATCCGGCGGCCAGCGTGGCGATGGCCGCGGCGGCAATCCCGTTCATCACTGTCGAAAGACGCATGTCGCTTATCCCGTTCACGTCGCGGCTTGCCGCCGCTTTGCCGGATCCCGGCGTCAAGGCCAGAATCCCGTTGGTTCCCTGCCGACCTCAAACCATATTAGCTTGCCCGCGACAAGCAAAACCGTTGCGACAAAACTTCGCCCTCGGGCACAGGACAGGACTTGACCGCATGATGCTCGGGCTCCTCAAACTGACGCTGATGACCTTTGGCGTCCTCTACGGCGCGGCTCTGACGGGGATCTACGCCTTCCAGCGCGACCTCCAGTATTTCCCGACCCACCGCGACCCCGCACCCGAGACGGTGGGCCTGACAGGGGTTGAGCGCGTCGACCTGACCGCCCCGGACGGCGTAAGTCTCGTCCTCTGGCTTTCCCTGCCCGACTTGCAGGCCCCGGTGATCCTGTTCCTGCACGGCAACGCGGGCGAGATCGCCGACCGGGCCGACCGGCTGGAGTTCTACCGGGACCGGGGCCTCGGCGCAGCCTTCCTGTCCTGGCGCGGCTATGGCGGGTCGGGCGGGCGGCCCTCCGAGGCGGGCCTCCTGACCGACGCACAGGCTGCCTACGACCACCTCCGCGGCCTCGGGGTGGCGCCCGACCGTATCGTCGTGGTGGGCGAATCCCTCGGCACCGGCCCCGCGGTGATGCTGGCCGCCCGGAACCCGGTCGGGGCAGTGATCCTGGAGGCCCCCTATTCCGCGGCCGTGGACATCGCCCGCGCCGCCTATCCCTGGCTGCCCGTGGGTCTGTTGATGAAGGACCAGTTCCGCACCCGCGAGCACATCGCGGCGATCGGCGCGCCGCTTCTCATCCTGCACGGCGAAGCGGACAGCGTCATCCCCATCGGGCACGGCCGCCGCCTCTACGACCTTGCGGCGGAACCCAGGACCTTCCGCTCGCTCGGTCCCGTCGGGCACGACGCGCTGTTCTCCCCCGCCACCTGGGAGATCGAGGCCGACTTCATCGCCCGGACCATCGGTCCTTGACCCCGCCGGCGCGCCGGCCCATCTCTGGGACCTCAGTGCACGAGGCCCCCCGATGACCGACGCCCCCTTCCGCCCCTTCGAAACCCACCTCGACGAGGGAGCCGCCCTCGCCACCCTCCGCGCGGCGACCGCGGGTGCGGACGATGGCGAACTCTTCCTCGAACGCCGCCGGGCGGAAACCGTCGTTCTGGACGACGGCCGGATCCGCCAGGCGACCTACGACGCCTCTCAGGGCTTCGGCCTGCGCGCGGTGCGGGGCGAGGTCGCGGGCTACGCCCATTCGACCGAGATCAGCGAGACTGCGCTGCGCCGCGCCTCGGAAACCGCGCGGCTCGCGGTGGGGTCGGGCGGCGGCACCCTGGCCGCGCCGCCGCGTGGCACCAACACGCGGCTCTATCGCGCCGAGGATCCGATGGCCGACGCGACCTTCCCGGTGAAGATCGACACCCTGCGCGAGATCGACGCCTGGGCCCGCAGCCTCGACCCCCGCGTGGTGCAGGTCTCGGCCACCCTGTCCGCCAGCCTGCAAGAGGTGGAAATCCTGCGCCCCGAGGGCACCCGCCTGGCCGACATTCGCCCGATGGCGCGGCTGAACGTCAGCGTCATCCTGGAAGAGAACGGCCGGCGCGAGACCGGCGGCATGGGCAAGGGCGGGCGGCACGGCCTGGCGCAACTGATGGCACCCGAGACCTGGAAGCCGATGATCGAGGAAGCCCTGCGCATCGCCCGCGTAAACCTGGGCGCGGTCGAAGCCCCGGCGGGCGTGATGGATGTGGTGCTCGGCCCCGGCTGGCCGGGTATCCTCTTGCACGAGGCCATCGGTCACGGGCTGGAGGGCGACTTCAACCGCAAGGAAACTTCGGCCTTTGCCGGGCTGATGGGGAAACAGATTGCCTCGAAAGGGGTGACTGTCCTTGATGACGGAACGATCCCGGACCGCCGCGGCTCGATCACCATCGACGACGAGGGCACGCCCTCGGGCAAGACCGTGCTGATCGAGGACGGCGTGCTGGTGGGCTACATGCAGGACCGGCAGAACGCCCGACTGATGGGGGTTGCGCCCACCGGCAACGGCCGGCGCGAAAGCTTCGCGCATATCCCGATGCCGCGGATGACGAACACCTA
>JBKBVC010000010.1:0-11643 GCA_046289805.1 Tabrizicola sp. | reverse complement strand
CCGCCGCCAGGGCGCATCGGCCGCCTTGTAGATGATGTGGCGCAAATCGTTCAGCCGCCCCGGCATCTGCGGCCGCCCCTGCGCGAGCCACCGTTCGCGCGACTGCCCGCCCTTCCAGGCGCGCGTGGTGAAGCCCAGGATCTCGACCTTCACGTTGCAGCGTTCCAGCGTCCGCGCCAGCACATCCGCACAGATCGCCGCGATGGAAATCGGGCGCCCGCGCATGGAGCCCGAGTTGTCCAGGAGAAGCGTCACCACCGTATCGCGGAACTCGGTGTCCTTCTCCCACTTGAAACTCAGCGGCGTCGTCGGGTTCGCCACCACCCGCGCAAGCCGCCCGGCATCGAGGATCCCTTCCTCCTTGTCGAATTCCCAGCTGCGGTTCTGCTGCGCCTGTAGCCGGCGCTGCAACTTGTTCGCAAGCCGGCTGACCGCGCCCTTCAACGGCTCCAGCTGCTGGTCCAGATAGGCGCGCAGGCGTTCCAGCTCGGCGGGCTCGGCAAGGTCTTCGGCCTTGATTTCCTCATCGAAATCCGTTGTGTAGACGACATAGTTCGGATCCGCATCCGAATGGGGCGCCGGGGGCGGAGGCTCCAGCGGCGCTTCGCCCTCGGGCAGCTCCGCCTCGTCGCCCTGCTCCATGTCGGCGCTGTCCTCCATGGTGACCTGCGCCTGCGACTGATCCTGCTGCTCCTCCTGGCTGCGTTCGGGCGAGGCCTCGGACTCGTCGGACTCTTCCTGTTCTTCGCCGGCGGTATCGGGCGCGTCCTGATCCTCCTCGGCCTGGTCGTCCCCCGCCTCCTCGGGCGCGTCCGGGTCGTCGCCCAACTGGTCGCCGTAGCCGAGATCGGCGATCACCTTCCGCGCCAGCCGCGCGAAGGCGGCCTGATCGGTCAGCACAGCGTCGAGGTTCGACAGCGTCTCGCCCGCCTGTTCCTCCACGAAGCCGCGCCAGAGGCCGGCGGCATGTTCCGCCGACCTCGGCAAGGCGCGACCCGTCGCCATCTGCCGCACCAGATACCCCGCCGCGACCGGCAGCGGCACCTCGCTTGCCTGCGTCACCTGGCCATAGCCCTTGCGGTCCGCCTCGTGGGCGATCTTCGCGTCGATGTTGCCGGCCGTCCCCGGCATGTCGCGCGCGCCCACCGCCTCGCAGCGGGCGTTCTCCATCGCCTCGAAGATGTCCCGCGCCAAGGGGCCCGTCGGCGCATAGCGGGCCGCCACCGCGTCGTCATGATACTTCCGCCGCAGCGCGAAGGCATCCGCCGTCCCGCGCGCCAGAAGCACCTCGTCCCGCGTCATCCGGCGCGAAACCTGGGGCAGGCGGACGCCCTCCTTGTTCATCCCCGCCGGATCGACGGAATAGGTGACCGTCATCTCCGGGTCATCCGCCATGGTGCGGGTGGCCTCGGCCAGGGCTTTCTTGAACGGATCGGCGGGGTTGTCGGCGGATTTGTTCATGCGTCAGGTAAAGCACTCGGCGCAGGTCTCGGCAAGCGTCCCCGTGCGGTCATGCACAGGTCCGGCGCGTCCCTGCGGAGTTGGCAGGGTCAGCGCAACCGCCAGATAAGGCGGACCGGAATTCAACTCCAAGGATCCTACCCATGGCCAACCCGAAAATCGCGATCATCGTCTCGTCCACCCGCCCGACCCGGTTCGCCGATGTCCCCACCGCCTGGATCAAGGCCCAGGCCGAAGCGCGCGGCGACATGGATGTCGAGGTCGTGGACCTGCGCGACTATCCGCTGCCGTTCTTCGACGAGGTGGCCTCGAACGCCTGGGTGCCCAGCCAGAACCCCGTCGCCCAGAAGTGGCAGAAGAAGATCGGCGAGTTCGACGGCTACATCTTCGTCGTTGCCGAATACAACCGCTCGATCACCGGCGCGCTGAAGAATGCGCTGGACCAGGCCTATGTGGAATGGGCGAGGAAGCCCTTCGGCGCGATCGGCTACGGCTCGATGGGGGCGGCGAACGCGCTGGGCCACCTCCAGAACATCGGCGTGGAATTGCAGATGGTCCCCACCCGCAACAACGTCCGCATCGGGGGGTCGGACTTCTTCAAGGTGCATTCGGGCTTCGGCGGTTCGGGCAACCTTGCCGACATCGAAGGCGCGATCCTGCCCGCAGCCAAGGCGATGCTGGACGATGTGGTCTGGTGGGCCAAGGCCACCAAGGCCGCGCGCGGCTAGCTCAGGATCATTGCCCGACACTGGGCGGCCAGAGCATCAGCCCTGGCCGCCGCCGTTTCGGCAAGCTTCGGGTCCCGCGCAATCCGCGCCTGATGCAGCAACGCCCGCAGCGCCACCTTGGAATCGATCCTCCAGGCCATGACCTGCCGGCCATCGCCGACGTCCGCCGACGCCTCGATCAGCGAGAGCACCGCGCCCAGTTCCTCCGCCGTCCGCTCCGACGCGGGGCCGTCGAACATCCACTGGTCCGCCATCACCGCCGAAAGTCGCCCCGCGCAGACGGCAGACGTGCGCAGCAGGGGATCAGCCGCTCCGGGGGCCGTTGCTGACCCCGAGCATCAAGACGGCGAGACACGTTCCCAAACCGCGCGCCATTCCAGCATTGGGCGCGCAGATTTGCGCATTTTCAAGGCGGAATGGAAACCTTCCTCCGACCGCAAATGAAAGGGCCGCCTCGGAGGACGCCCCGCACCCCGGTTGCGCCGGGTCTACTTCATCGCCATGCTGGCCGCGCTTTCCGGCAGTTCCTCGGCAAAGCAGCGCTGGTAGAACTCGGCCACGGTCTGGCGCTCCAGCTCATCGCATTTGTTCAGGAAGGTCAGCCGGAAGGCATAGCCCACGTTGCGGAAGATCTCGGCGTTCTGGGCCCAGTTCAGCACCGTCCGGGGCGACATGACCGTGGACAGGTCGCCGTTCATGAAGGCGGTCCGCGTCAGGTCGGCCACCGTCACCATCTGGGAAATGGTCTTGCGGCCCTTCTCGGTGTTGTAATGCGGGTTCTTGGCCAGGATGATCGCGGCCTCGGCATCATGGCTCAGATAGTTCAGCGTCGCGACCAGCGACCAGCGGTCCATCTGCGCCTGGTTGATCTGCTGGACCCCGTGATAAAGCCCCGTCGTATCCCCCAGACCCACCGTGTTCGACGTGGCGAACAGCCGGAACCAGGGGTTGGGAGTAATGATCTCGTTCTGGTCCAGAAGCGTCAGCTTGCCGTCATGCTCCAGCACGCGCTGGATCACGAACATCACGTCGGGCCGGCCGGCATCATATTCGTCGAAGACAATCGCCACCGGGTTCCGCAGCGCCCAGGGCAGGATGCCTTCGTGGAACTCGGTCACCTGCTTGCCGTCGCGCAGCTTGATCGCATCCTTGCCGATCAGGTCGATCCGGCTGATGTGGCTGTCGAGGTTCACCCGCACGCAGGGCCAGTTCAGCCGCGCGGCCACCTGCTCGATATGGGTCGATTTCCCGGTGCCGTGATAGCCCTGGATCATCACCCGGCGGTTATAGGCAAAGCCCGCGAGGATCGCCAAGGTCGTATCCGCGTCGAACTTGTAAGTCGGGTCGATCTCGGGCACCCGGTCGGTGCGCTCGGCGAAGCCCTTCACGCGCATGTCGGTGTCGATCCCGAACACCTCGCGGACCGAGATTTCCTCGGTCGGTTTCATCGCCTGATCCAGCATCGTGAAGGTCCATCTTTCGCCGGCAGCGCCCCATTGCGCCACGCCCGGCCATCCTTGGAACATAACGCGCGGGGGTTCAAGGGGAAGGGCGCCCGACGACGCCCGCGCGGCGGTTTCCGCCTTGCGCAGGCCGCCCGGTCAGTCGCGGAAATAGCGGCTGTCCTTCAACTGCTCCCAGGCCCAGACGACCTCTTGCAACTGCTGTTCATGGCTGCGGTCGCCGCCGTTCATGTCGGGATGCAGGACCTTGATCAGCCCCTTGTAGACCTTGCGGATCTCGGCCTTCGACATGGTGTCGCGGGCGTCGAGAATTTCGATCGCCTTGCGCTCGGTCGGCGGCAGCTTCCGCGTCGCGGTCGAGGCCACGCGGCCCGGGTTCTGCGTCGCCTTCTCGCCCAGAAGGGACATCGGGTCGCTGACCCCCAGCCGCGCCCAGGCGTTGCCGTCCCCCTGACGGCTGAACGGCTTCGTCTCCCGCTCCCAGACCCGGTCCTTGTCGAGGAACTTCTGGAACTCCTCGTCCGTTATGCCCTGGAAGAAGTTCCACTTCAGATTGTATTCGCGGATGTGGTCCTTGCAGAACCAGAAATAGCTGTCCAGCTGGTCCGGCGACTTCGGTGCCCGGTAGGCCCCCTTCTCCTTGCAGCCCGGATAGTCGCAGGGCCGGTCTGCGGTCTCGAACGCCCCCGACATGCCGCGCCGTCCGGCCGTCTTGCGCTTCTTCGCCGCCGCGGCGCTGATGTTGAACTCGAAGGGCGGACGACTGGACATGCTTCAGGGGCCTTTCCGACTCGGGCGCCCAAGTCTAAGGCTTTTCCCGGAAACTGGAAGGGCAGGGGGCGCTGACATGGCCGTGAAAGACGAAATCGAGGAGCGCCTGACCGCCGCCTTCCACCCCTCGGTGCTGACCGTGGTGAACGAAAGCCACCGCCACGCCGGCCATGCCGGGGACGACGGCACGGGCGAAAGCCATTTCCGCATCACCATCCGTGCCGAGGCGCTTGCCGCGATGTCCCGCCTCGCGCGCCATCGCGCGGTGCAGAAGGCACTCGGGGACCTTAACCAGCGCATCCACGCCATCGCGCTCGACATCGGCTGACCCGCCCGCCGACCGGACCCTTGCGGGCGATCCGCGTCACCGGTATGTTATATGATAACGTAACATGAGGTGCCCATGACCGACTCCCGCCTGCCTGTCACCGTCCTTTCCGGCTTTCTCGGCGCCGGGAAGACGACGCTGCTGAACCATGTCCTGAACAACCGCGACGGCCGTCGCGTGGCTGTCATCGTCAACGACATGTCCGAGGTGAACATCGACGCCGACCTGATCCGCGAGGGAGCCGACCTCAAGCGGACCGAGGAAAGACTGGTCGAGATGACCAACGGCTGCATCTGCTGCACCCTGCGCGACGACCTCCTGACCGAGGTGCGCCGCCTCGCCGCCGAGGGCCGTTTCGACTATCTCCTGATCGAATCCACCGGCATCGCCGAGCCGATGCCCGTGGCCGCGACCTTCGACTTCCGCGACGAGAACGGGATCAGCCTGTCCGATGTCGCGCGGCTGGACACGATGGTCACGGTCGTGGATGCGATCAACCTGCTGAAGGACTTTTCCAGCCATGATTTCCTGGCGGACCGGGGCGAGTCCCTCGGCGATCGGGACAACCGCACGCTCGTCAACCTGCTGACCGACCAGCTCGAATTCGCCGATGTGGTGATCCTGAACAAGGTCAGCGATGCCGGGCCGGAACGGACCGACGCGGCCCGCAAGATCATCAAGGCCCTCAACCCCGATGCTCGCCTGATCGAGACCGACCACGCCCGCGTCGATCCGGGCGCGATCCTCGATACCGGCCTCTTCGACTTCGACCGCGCCGCCGGACATCCGCTCTGGGCGAAGGAGCTTTACGGCTTTGCCCATCACACCCCCGAGACCGAGGAATACGGCATCACCTCCTTCGTCTATCGCGCGCGGGCGCCCTTCCACCCCGGTCGCATCCATGCCGTGCTCAATGGCGATCTGCCCGGCGTGATCCGGGCCAAGGGCCATTTCTGGCTGGCGACCCGACCCGACTGGGTTGCCGAATTCTCGCTGGCGGGCGCGGTCTCCTCGGTCACGCCGCTTGGCCGCTGGTGGGCCTCGGTGCCGCGCGACCGCTGGCCCTCGCATCCCGAGGCGCTGAAGGAAATGGCCGGGAAATGGCAGGAGCCCTGGGGCGACCGCCGGCAGGAACTGGTCTTCATCGGTCACGGCATGGACGAAGCCGCGATCCGTGCCCGCCTCGACGCGGCACTGGTCCCCGCCAGCGGCTTCACGCCCGGGGCCTGGTCAGGCCTTGCCGACCCGTTCCCCCTCTGGCAGCGCCCGGCCGCATGACGGGCAACCTGTCCTCGCCCCGCGCCCGCTGGCGCAAGGGCGACCCGATGGCCGCCTTCGACCGGCTGCCGCCCGAACTTCGGCGCTGGCTGGCCGGGGCCGCGCTGCCCTGGAGCGTCTCCTCCGCTCTGCGGCTCTGGCAACGCGCCCTGCGCGAGACGGGCTGCCCGACAGAGGCCCTTGCCCGCCTCGCCAGGGCCGAGGCCCGGACCCTCGCCCGCGAGGCGCCGCAGGTCTGGGGCCGGGCCTTCCCGACCACCGCCCCCAGGGGCATGCCGCCAGGGGCAGACCCCCCTGTCCGCTGCCCGCCCTGACTTGCCCATTCACAAATACTCTCTGGGGGTCCGGGGGGCGAAGCGCCCCCGGCAGCCGAGGAGGAGGGCGAAGGCCCGACGACGAGACGAAAGGACTTCGCGCGTCAGCGCTCAATCTGAAAAGCGCCCCAACCGAAGCGGAATCCAGAGGTTAAGAATCCCCTAACGCCCGCGACCAACCCATTGATTCCAAAAAGCCATCAGCGTTTGTCCACCGTGGACACTATCCTGCCTTCACCCGCAGCCGCCAGGCATGGAGAAGAGGCTCGGTATACCCCGAAGGCTGCTCGCGCCCCTTGAAGACCAGATCGCAGGCCGCCTGGAAGGCCGCGCCCTGGAAGGCCGGGGCCATGGGGCGATAGAGGGGATCGCCCGCATTCTGCCGGTCCACCACGGCGGCCATCCTCTTCATCGCCTCCATCACCTCGGCCTCGCTGACCACCCCGTGATGCAGCCAGTTCGCGATGTGCTGGGCCGAGATCCGGCAGGTCGCCCGGTCCTCCATCAGCCCCACATCGTTGATGTCGGGCACTTTGGAACAGCCGACCCCCTGGTCGATCCAGCGCACCACATAGCCCAGGATGCCCTGCGCATTGTTCTCGACCTCCCGCATGACCTGTTCGCGGCTCCAGGCCCGGAAACTGGCCAGGGGGATGTCCAGGATCCCGTCCACATGCGCCCGGCGCCCTCCCTTCGCCAGCCGCGCCTGCACCGCGAAGACATCGACCTTGTGATAGTGCAGGGCATGCAGGGTGGCGGCGGTGGGGGAGGGCACCCAGGCCGTATTCGCCCCCGCGCGGGGATGGGCGATCTTCTCGTCCAGCATCGCCGCCATCAGGTCGGGCATCGCCCACATACCCTTGCCGATCTGGGCCCGGCCCGACAGCCCGCATTCCAGCCCGATATCGACGTTCAGGTTCTCGTAGGCGGTGATCCAGGACTTCCGCTTGATGAAGTCCTTCCGGCTGAACGCCCCCGCCTCCATCGAGGTATGAATCTCGTCCCCGGTCCGGTCCAGGAAGCCGGTGTTGATGAACGCGACCCGCCCTTTCGCCGCCCGGATGCACTCCTTCAGGTTCACGGACGTCCGCCGCTCCTCATCCATGATCCCCAGCTTCACGGTGTTGCGGGCCAGGCCCAGCACATCCTCCACCCGCGCCATCACCGCATCCGCGAAGGCCACTTCCTCGGGCCCGTGCATCTTGGGCTTCACCACATAGACCGACCCCAGGACCGAGTTCCGCATCCCCTCGGTCTTCCGCAGGTCGTGCAGGGCAATGGCCACCGTGACCATCGCGTCCATCAGCCCCTCGGGAACTTCCGAGCCATCCGGCAGCAGGATCGCGGGGTTGGTCATCAGATGGCCCACATTGCGCACCCACATCAGCGCGCGGCCCTTGAGCGTGAAGGGCGAGCCGTTCGGGTCCAGATACTCCCGATCCGGGTTCAGCCGCCGTTCGATCCTGCGCCCACCCTTCTCGAAGGTCTCGGACAGCGTCCCCTTCATCAGCCCCAGCCAGTTGCGATAGGCTCCGACCTTGTCCTCGGCATCGACGCAGGCGACCGAGTCCTCGCAGTCCATGATCGCCGTCAGCGCGCTTTCCAGCTGCACGTCGGCCAGCAGCGCCTGGTCGCGCGAGCCGATGAAATGCGCCCGGTCGAAGACCAACTCGACATGCAGCCCGTTGTTGCGCAGCAGAACCGCGTCCGGCGCCTTAGGGTTGCCCCTGTAGCCCGCGAACTTTTCCGGCTGCACCAGCGGCAGGTCATCGATCAGAAGCTGGCCGTCCTTCACCACATAGCGCCTCACGTCGGCATGGCTGGTCCCGGCGATCGGGAAGGCCTCGTCCAGGAAGACGCGCGCCCGTGCGATCACCCGCGCGCCCCGGCCGCGCTCATACCCGCCAGACGGCGGCAGCGAGCCCATCGCGTCGGTGCCGTAGAGGCAGTCGTAAAGGCTTCCCCAGCGTGCGTTCGCGGCATTCAGCGCATAGCGTGCGTTGGTGATCGGCACCACCAGTTGCGGACCCGGGACGCGGGCGATCTCGGGGTCCACGTTCGTGGTCTCGATGGTGAAGGCAGGTCCTTCGGGCAGAAGATATCCGATCTCGGACAGAAAAGCCTTGTAGGCGGCATGGTCATGCGGCTGGCCGCGTCGCGCGATGTGCCAGGCGTCGATCTTCGCCTGCAACTCCTCTCGCCGGGCCAGAAGCGCCCGGTTTCGCGGCGCGAAATCGGCCAGCAGCCCCGCGAATCCCTGCCAGAAGACGCCCGCCTCGATCCCGGTCCCTGGCAGCGCCTCGTCCTCGACAAAACGCGCCAGCACCGCATCCACCTTCAGCCCCGCACGATCCAGACGCTCGGTCATCTCTGTCTCCCATGCGCCCCGCAGGGCTTTGTATGCTGTCGCACACAATAGGGCAGGGGACGGGGCGGGGCAAAGAAAAGCACGCCCGCAATTTCAAACAGGGCCGAAAATCACCTGTCGGGAAATCCTGAAGGAAAAACTTAGCCAGTTTGCAAAGTTTTTGCTTGTGCGACTCGGCGAAGCCGGGTTGGTTAGCGATATGGCTAAGCATGATCCCCAACTCGACCTTCTGTTCCACGCGCTGTCGGACCCGACCCGGCGCATGATGCTGAACCGGCTGGCCAAGGGGCCCGCCCCGGTGACGGAACTGGCCGGTCCCTCGGGCTTCAAACTTCCCACCATCCTGCGCCACCTCTCGGTGCTGGAGGAGGCGGGGCTGGTTGCCACCCAGAAGGATGGCCGCGTCCGGTCCTGCGCCTTCCAGCCCGCGGCCTTGCAGCCGATGACCGACTGGCTGGACGAGCAGCGCAAGGTCTGGGAGGCGCGGCTGGACCGCCTGGACGACTATGTGATGAACCTCATGAAGGAAGGTGAGAAATGATCGTTGATTATGACCCCGAGCTTGACCTCGTCCTGACCCGCGAGGTGAACGCCCCGCGCGAGATCCTCTACATGTGCTGGACCACGCCCGAACACCTTGTCCACTGGTTCGTCCCGAAGCCGCACAAGGTGACGGCCTGCGAACTGGATGTCCGCGTCGGCGGCAAGTGCAACACGACCTTCAACGTCGAAGGCAAAGAGATGCGGAACAATGGCGTGTATCTGGAAGTGGTGCCGAACGAAAAGCTCGTGTTCACCGACGCTTATACGGAAGGTTGGAAACCCGCGCCGGAACCGTTCATGACGGCGATCCTGACGTTCGAGGACATCGGCAACGGCCGCACGAAGTACACTGCCATCGCCCGGCATCGGAACGCCGACACCGCCAAGGCGCACAAGGACATGGGGTTCTACGACGGCTGGGGCACCGTGGTCACCCAGTTGGAGGAATACGCCCAGGGCCTGAAGACATGAGCCGCGATCTGCAATCCAACCGTTTTGCGACCCTGACCTTCGAGCGCAAGGTCGCGGCCCCGCTGGCAACGCTTTATGCCGCCTGGACCTCACCAGCGGCACGGGCTGTCTGGGCGCCGCCCGCGCCGGGTGTGGTGGTGGAGTTTCTGGAGGCCGACAGCCGGGTGGGCGGCCGCGAGGTCTCGCTATGCAAGGTCGCGGGACAGCCCGACATCCGGGTCGAGGCGGGCTGGCTTGACCTTGTCTCCGATGCGCGCAGCGTCAGTTATGAGGTCGTCTCCTCGGGCGGCGAACGCAGATCGGCAGCGCTGGTCACGGCCGAGTTTTCGGGCGACGCAGAAGCCAGCCGGATTGCCGTGACGGTCCAGCTTGCCTCTTTGGCCGAAGACATGGCCGACGACTACCGGCAAGGCTTTGCCGCCGGGATGGCGAACCTTGCGGGCGTGGCCGAGCGGACGATGATCCTTCAGCGCGTCATCAAGGCCCCGGTCCCGGTGGTCTGGGGCGCCTGGTGGAACCCCGACTCGCTGCCGCGATGGTGGGGGCCAGAGGGGTTCTCGTGCCGCACCGCGCGCATCGACCTGCGCGCCGGGGGCGAATGGGTCTTCGACATGATCGGACCGGACGGGACGGTCTGGCCGAACCATCACAAATACGGCGCAGTGATCCCCGGCGCGCGGCTCGACTACACGCTGCACTGGGGCGAGAACGGGCCGAAGCATGCTGACGCCTGGGCAATGTTCGATGATCTGGGCGGCCACACGCGCATCACGCTGGGCATGGTCTTTGCCACGGCGCGGGAGTTTCAGGATGCCAGGGGCTTTGGCGCGGTAGAGCTGGGCCAGCAGACCTTGGGCAAGCTGGCGCGGATCATCGGGGCCGAGTAGGCATCAACTGGTGGGCGCCCCGCCTTCCGCCTTGCGGCGGGCAACACAGGCCTCCAGCGCCTCGACCGTGCCGGGGTCGATGGGCGGCGGTTCGTGGGCGGCCAGAAGGTCTTTCCAGATCCGGTTGGCGCGGGCCTAGAATTTCTTGACGTCGTTGGCGAGCCTGGTCGGGCATTTGTCCCGCTTCGACAGCATCGCCGGATGAAAGGCGGTTTCATACTGCGCCAGGGTCTGCGCCGTGTCGAAGACATGCCCGCCGTGTATCCAGCCCGCGCCATGGATCACCAGATGCGTGCGCCCCATCAGGCAACCTCAGAGCGACATCATCGGCTCCAAGGCCGCCCAGGCGTCCAGCGCATTTGCGGCCCTGGTGTTCGACGACCGGAACGGCACCCCGATCCGGCGCGCGAACTGGCCGCTCGCCTACGCCGCCTTGGCATATTCCGGCGTGCCGAAGGCCGGCGCCCCCGTCTTCATGTCCACGTTCGAGGTGAAGCCGCCATACATCGCCGGCACGCCGGGCTGCACGTCTGGGTCAGCCCGATGCCGAAGATTGCCTCTGCCGTGAGGGCGATGGGCGAAATGCCGCTGTCGTCCCAGAGGGTCAGGAAAACAGGGGGGGCTGTCGTCGGACGAGGGACGGATCGAACAGTATTCGGTGCAGACCACGCTCCAGCGGCCCTCGGCCTTCAGCCCGCGCTGCGCGGCACCCGACTGCGGGCGCTGCCAGCCGAAGCCGGTGGCATGAGGGGTCTGGTTGAAGCGGTTCGGGGCGCTGACCGGGCCGATGCGGACAGGTTCGAACAGGATGTCGAAGCGGACATGGCGGGGCATCGGGCGGCCTTGTGACTGGATCGACAGAAGGGCGGCGGCGAAAGCAGAGTCAAGCCGATCCGGGGGTGGGTCGTGTCCGGGGCTTGGCCGCCGCCTTGCGCCCGTCCCGGCAGCGGTCCGAGCAATGGCGCACATCGTCCCAGACCTTGGCCCATTTCTTCCGCCAGGCGAAGGGGCGGCCGCAGGTGGCGCAGGTC
>JBKBVC010000413.1:0-2385 GCA_046289805.1 Tabrizicola sp. | reverse complement strand
AGCACAGGCAGCAATCCGCGACCTTCGCGCGACGGCGCTCGCGGTGTTGCAGGAAAGGGGAAAAGTTGACCAACTCCGCAAGCAGATCGCCGGCCATGTCGGAGCCGGAGGGGCGCTCGATCTTGACGAGGCCCGAGCTGAGATCGGGCGCCGCCTGGCTTGCCTCCGCGGCGCCGGAGGAGGTGGATGAGTTCCTGTCCGGGCTGAGCCGGAACGCGCTTCTGGCCTTGCCCTGGGTCTTCGAGTTCTGGGCGCTGCCGCACCAGTTGCCGCCGCGCGGGGCCTGGAAGACCTGGGTCATCATGGGCGGGCGTGGCGCGGGGAAGACCCGGGCGGGGGCGGAATGGGTGCGGGCCCAAGTGGAAGGCGCGGGACCTTCGGACCCCGGCAGATGCCGGCGGGTCGCGCTGGTTGGCGAGACGGTCGATCAGGTGCGCGACGTCATGGTGCTGGGGGAGAGCGGCATCTTGGCCTGTTCTCCGCCCGACCGGAAGCCGGAGTGGCTGGCGTCGAAGAACCAGTTGGTCTGGCCGAACGGGGCGATGGCGCAGGTGTTTTCGGCGCATGAGCCCGAGGCGATGCGGGGGCCGCAGTTCGATGCGGCCTGGGCGGACGAGCTGGCCAAGTGGAAGAAGGGGGCCGAGGCCTGGGACCAGTTGCAGTTCGCGCTGCGGCTGGGGAAGAACCCGCAGCAGGTTGTGACGACGACCCCGCGCAATGTGGCGGTGCTGAAGGCGATCCTGAAGAACCCCTCGACGGTCATCACCCATGCGCCGACCGAGGCGAACCGGGCCTATCTGGCCGAAAGTTTCCTGGCCGAGGTGCAGGCCCGCTATGGCGGGACGCGGTTCGGGCGGCAGGAGCTGATGGGCGAGCTTCTGGAAGAGGCCGAAGGTGCCCTCTGGACGGCCGCGATGCTGGAAGCGGCGCGGGTGGACGAGGTGCCGCATGTCAATCGGATCGTGGTGGCGGTGGATCCTCCGGTCACCAGCATGAAGTCGAGCGACGAATGCGGGATCGTGGTGGTCGGCGCGGACACGCGCGGCGAGCCGAAGGACTGGCGCGCGGTGGTGCTGGAGGATGCCTCGGTCAAGGGCGCCACGCCCGAAGGCTGGGCAAGGGCGGCGCTGGCGGCGATGGAGCGGCATGGGGCGGATCGGCTGGTGGCCGAGGTGAACCAGGGCGGCGATCTGGTGGAACGGCTGGTCAGGATGATCGACCCGCTGGTGCCGTTCCGCGCGGTGCATGCGACGCGGTCGAAGTGGCTTCGGGCCGAGCCGGTGGCCGCGCTTTACGAGCAGGGCCGGGTCAAGCATGTAAGGGGTCTCGGCGCGCTGGAAGAGCAGATGGCGAAGATGACGGCGGTGGGCTGGCAGGGCGCGGGATCGCCCGACCGGCTGGATGCGCTGGTCTGGGCACTGACCGATCTGATGCTGGCCCCGTTGCAGGGCGGCCGCCCCAGCGTTCGGTCGCTTTAGCGGATTTACGGAATTGGCGGGTCATATGGCCGGGCGCATCAGGCAGCCCGGACGGTCGGGCGCTGCCCGGGGCATGAAGGAGCGCGAGATGGTGTTCGATTTTCTGCGGAAGGCGCCGGTACAGGCGGTTCCGGAACGCAAGGCCTCGGCCGTGGGCCGGGTGATCGCCTGGGGCAACGCGGGTCGTGTGGCCTGGAGCCCGCGGGACACGGCCAGCCTGACCCGGACGGGGTTTCAGGGCAACCCGGTGGGCTTCCGCGTGGTGCGGCTGATCGCTGAGGCCGCGGCGGCGCTGCCCCTGGTCTGCCAGACAGCGGCACAGCGGTTCGATACGCATCCGGTCCTGGACCTGATCTCGCGGCCCAACGGCGCGCAGGGCAGGGCGGAGTTCCTGGAGGCGGTCTATGGCTATCTGCTCCTGTCCGGGAACGCCTATGTCGAGGCGGTGCCGGGGGTGGGCGCGATGCCGGGCGAGTTGCATGTGCTGCGGTCGGACCGGATGAACCTGGTCCCCGGCGCGGATGGCTGGCCGGTGGCCTATGACTATACGGTCAGCGGGCGGACGCATCGCTATGACGTGACGGGCGAGATCAGCCCGATCTGTCACCTGAAGACCTTCCATCCGCAGGATGACCATTACGGCTTTTCGCCGATGCAGGCGGCGGCGGTGGCGGTGGACGTGCACAACAGCGCGTCCTCGTGGTCGAAGGCGCTCTTGGACAATGCGGCGCGGCCTTCGGGTGCCATCGTCTACAAGGGCGCGGACGGGGCGGCGAGCCTGTCGCAGGACCAGTATGACCGGCTGGTCGCCGAGATGGAGGCGCATCATCAGGGCGCGCGGAATGCAGGGCGGCCGATGCTGCTGGAAGGGGGCCTCGACTGGAAGCCGATGGGGTTCAGCCCCAGC
>JBKBVC010000412.1:0-2396 GCA_046289805.1 Tabrizicola sp. | reverse complement strand
GGCGGCCCGCGCGCGGGCCTTGGCATAGGCCTTGGTCCAGGCATCGCCGAACCGCAGCACCTCGTCTTGTCGCACCCCCGGGCCGATCGAGACCCGGATCGCCTGGGCCGCAAGGGCCGCATCGAAGCCCATCGCGGTCAGGACACGGCTGGCGCGCACCTTGCCGCTGGAACAGGCCGAGCCCGCGGAAACCGCGAATCCGGCCAAGTCCATCGCCATCACCTGCGTCTCGCCCTTCCAACCGGGAGCGATCAGGCAGAGGGTGTTCGGCAGGCGGGGCACACCATTCCCGACAGAAATAGTCCCGTTTGCCGCAGCGGACAACTGCGATTCTAGAATATTTCTAAGTTCGGCGACCTCGTCCCAGACCCCGGCGGCAAGATCCCGCGCGGCGGCTTCGGCGGCGGCGGCGAAACCCGCGATGCCGACGAGGTTCTCGGTCCCGGCGCGGCGGCCCATCTCCTGCCCGCCGCCCTTCAGCCGGGCCGGCACCTCGATGCCCTGCCGGACGACCAGCGCGCCGATGCCCTTGGGCCCGCCCAGCTTGTGCGCCGAGACCAGCCCCATGTCGCAGCCCAGCCAGTTGAAGGCGAAGGGGACCTTGCCGAAGGCCTGGGTCAGGTCGCTGACCGCCAGCCCCTGCGGCAGGTCCTGAAGCACCCCGGTCTCGCTGTTGGCCAGTTGCAGCGCGGTGCGCCCCGGATCCTCTGCCGCCACCCTGCCCTGCCTGTCCGCCGGCAGCGCGGGATTGCACCAGGCGGCGACCGCGTCATGCTCCACCTCCGCGCAAACCAGTCCCCGGCCCGCACAGGCCAGCGCCGCCGCTTCGGTCGCGCCGCTCGTGAAGACGATGTCCGCCCCGTCCGCACCGAGCGCCGCCGCGATCCTCGCGCGGCTCCTCTCCATCAGCGCCTTGGCCGCCCGTCCTTCGGCATGGACCGAGGAGGGATTGCCCACCAGGTCCATTGCCGCGATCATTGCCGCGCGCGCCTCGGGCCGAAGGGGGGCGGTGGCGTTCCAGTCGAGATAGACGCGGGTCATTCCTCGTCCACCACGCGGAACAGCGAGGGGACGGCGGGACAGGGCGTCAGGTCGTTCTGCACCACATCCGACAGCCGCACCTGGTGCAGGAAGACATAGACCGTGGCCGACAGGCTTTCCCAGAGGCGATTGGTCAGCGACTGCGCCCAGGTTCCGGACAGGCCCCCGCTGGCCCCGGCGCCGGTGTGCATGGCATCGACGGTTTCCTCCACCGCCTCCATCACCTCGGAAATGCGGATCTCGTTCGGGCTGCGCGCAAGCTTGTAGCCGCCGCCCGGCCCGCGCACCGCCTCGACGAGGCCCGCGCGGCGCAGCTTGACGAAGAGCTGCTCCAGGTAGGGCAGGCTGATGTCCTGGCGCCGGGAAATCGCCGCCAGCGAGACCAGATCATCACCCTGTGCCAGCGCGAGGTCTGCCAGCGCCACCATCGCATACCGACCCTTGGTCGAAAGCTTCATCCTGTGCCTCTCGTTCCGCCTCTGGGGAACCGCAACCGCATTGACGCCGCGCCTGACGCGCATTACCTCAGTCAGGCCCCGAAAAGCCGGGCTTTGGCACCGTGTGACCGCGGCCCGCTTTAGAACGGTTCTAGTTTAGCCGAGCGAAAGCGTCAAGAAATCGCTCCTGCATGAGAAGAGCCCAATGCCCGAAGTGATCTTTGCCGGCCCCGACGGACGCCTGGAAGGCCGCTACCATCCCCAGAAGGACCGTGACGCCCCGATTGCCATCGTGCTGCATCCGCACCCGGCCTATGGCGGCACGATGAACAACAAGGTCGTCTACAACCTGCACTATGCCTTCTACAACCTGGGCTTCACGGTGCTGCGGTTCAATTTCCGCGGTGTCGGGCGCAGCCAGGGCGAATACGACCAGGGGATCGGTGAGCTGTCGGATGCGGCCTCGGCGCTCGACTACCTTCAGGCCATGAACCAGAACTCCAAGCAGTGCTGGGTCGCAGGCTTTTCCTTCGGGGCCTGGATCGGCATGCAGCTTCTGATGCGGCGCCCCGAGATCACCGGCTTCGTCTCGGTCGCGCCGCCGGCGAACCTTTACGATTTCTCCTTCCTCGCCCCCTGTCCGTCTTCGGGGCTGATCATCAACGGCACCGCCGACAAGGTCGCCCCGCCCAAGGACACCCGGGCGCTGGTCTCCAAGCTGCACGAGCAGAAGGGGATCACCATCACCCATGCCGAGATCGAGGGCGCGGACCACTTCTTCAAGGACGAGGAGGCGCACATGAAGCCGATGATCCAGACGGTCTCCGACTATGTCCGCCGGAGGATGACGGAGGCCACGCGCTGATGGCCAGCTTGCAGGAAATGGCCGACCAGCTGGCCGACGACGTGCTGGCCGCC
>JBKBVC010000411.1:0-2421 GCA_046289805.1 Tabrizicola sp. | reverse complement strand
AGGAAGGCGAGACGCGGCGGATCGACCTGACTTTCCGGGCGCGGGTCCAACTCTGACGCCCCCAGAAACCATCTTACGGAGAGCGAACATGGCTGTGCAAAGCGGCAAGGATCTGCTGATCAAGATCGACCAGACGGGGGACGGCCAGTTCGTCACCATCGCGGGGCTGAGGGCCACGCGGATCAGCTTCAACACGGAGACTGTGGACGTCACGAGCCTGGAGAGCCAGGGCGGCTGGCGCGAGCTTCTCGCCGGGGCGGGCGTCAAGTCGGCCGTGATTTCTGGCTCGGGCGTGTTCCGGGACGAGGCGACCGACGAACGGGCGCGGCAGGTATTCTTCAACGGGGAAATCCCGGATTTCCAGGTGGTGATCCCGAGCTTCGGCGTGATCGAGGGGCCGTTCCAGATCACGTCCCTGGGCAGGCGAAGTCGCGATTGTCCTGGATGGACAGCGCCATGTGGCCAAGCTGACGCTGGGAGCCTTGGCCGAGCTGGAAGAGGCGCTGGAGGCAGGCTCGTTGGTTGATCTGGTGCAGCGGTTTGAGGAGCGGCGGTTTTCCACGCGCGACGTCCTGGCGCTGATCGTCGCGGGGCTGCGCGGCGGCGGTTGGCAGGGCACGGCGGCCGACCTTCTGCGGGTCGAGATCGGCGGCGGTCCGGTCGAGGCGGCCCGGGCGGCTGCCGAGCTGTTGGCGCGAGCCTTTGCCCTGCCCGAAGAGCCATGAGTACCGGTGCGCGCAGGATCGACTGGCGCGGGCTGCTTCAGGCTGGCCTCTACGGACTGAGGCTGGAGCCTGCGGTCTTCTGGCGCCTGACGCCGGTAGAGTTGCGGATCATGCTGGGGCGGGAAGGTCTGGTCCCGCCCCTGACACGCGCGCGGTTGGCCGAACTGGCCGCCGCATTCCCGGATGCGAGGAAGGAAGAACGCGATGGCGGATATCGGAACGATGCAGGAGCAGCTCCAGGCGCTTGAGGCGCAGTTGGGGTCATCCGTGTCGATGGTGGCGGCATTCGATGGTGAGCTTGCGCGGATGCGGGAGACGATGACTTTCACCAGCCGCGAGGTGAACACCCTGTCGAGCGGGATCAGTGGCGGCTTGCGGAAGGCCTTTGACGGGCTGGTATTCGACGGCATGAAGCTGAACGACGCCCTGAAAACCGTCGCCAGCACCATCGTGGACACGGTGTATTCCATCGCAATGAAACCGGTGACCGGCGCCCTTGGTGGTTTCCTCGCGCAGGGCGTGGCCGGCCTGATGGGGGCGGGCATGCCCTTTGCCAAGGGGGGAGCCTTCAGCCAGGGCAAGGTGATGCCCTTTGCCAAGGGCGGGATCGTCGGTGCCCCGACCACGTTTCCCATGCGTGGCGGGATGGGCCTGATGGGGGAAGCAGGTCCCGAGGCGATCATGCCGCTGGCGCGAGGGCCGGATGGTCGTCTGGGCGTGAAATCCGCCGGCGGACGGGAGGTCAATGTCGTGATGAACATCACGACGCCAGATGTGCAGGGCTTTCAGCGCAGTCAGGCCCAGATCGCGGCGCAGGTAAGCCGCGCACTGGCGCGCGGACAACGGAACCGGTGAGGTATAGACATGGCCTTTCATGAAATACGCTTTCCAGCGAACCTGAGCTTCGGCTCGGTCGGGGGGCCGGAGCGCCGCACCGAGATCGTCACGCTGGCCAACGGCTTCGAGGAGCGGAACACGCCCTGGCAGCATTCGCGTCGGCGCTACGATGCAGGGGTTGGGCTGCGGTCGCTGAACGATGTCGAGACCCTGATTGCATTCTTCGAAGGTAGGGCCGGGCAATTGCACGGGTTCCGCTGGAAGGACTGGTCCGACTACAAGTCTTGCGCTCCGCTTTCGACCCCGGCGCCGGATGACCAGCTTATCGGCATCGGGGACGGCGTTACGACGGTCTTCCGGTTGTCCAAGACCTATGTGTCGGGTCTGCAAACCTACACGCGACCGATCCTGAAGCCCGTCGAAGGGACCGTTCTGGTCGCAATCGAGGGTGACCAGAAGATCGAGGGCCTCGAGTTTTCGGTGAATTCCGCTACCGCCGAGATCACGTTTGTGCTTCCGCCCGACCTGGGCACCCGGATCACCGCGGGCTTTGAATTCGACGTGCCCGTTCGTTTCGACACGGACACAATCCAGACTTCCGTTGCGTCGTTCCAGGCGGGTGATGTGCCCACCGTTCCCGTGGTGGAGATCCGGCTATGACGCGGGAAGCCCTGCTGAACCATCTAGCCAGCGGCACGACGACCGTCTGCCGTGCCTGGACCCTCCTGCGCCGTGACGGCACCATTCTCGGGTTCACCGACCACGACCGCGACATCGAGGTCGATGGTGTGTTGTGCCGTGCCGATACCGGGATAACGGCCCGAGTGCTGCAACAGACCACCGGCCTTTCGGTCGACAA
>JBKBVC010000410.1:0-2422 GCA_046289805.1 Tabrizicola sp. | reverse complement strand
GCCGCTCGATCGCCAGGCACCAGGCATGTTCCTGGTTCATCGGCGCCACATAGTCCAGCCGGTCGAAATAGGGCAGGTTCTGAAGATAGGTCCGGCTTTCCATCAGCTTCTCGGTGCCGCGGTGCAGCAGGCCGATATGCGGGTCGCAGCGTTCGACGATCTCGCCGTCCAGCTCCAGCACCAGACGCAGCACGCCATGCGCCGCCGGGTGTTGCGGCCCGAAGTTGATGTTGAAGTTGCGGATGCGCTGCTCGCCGGTCTCGAAATCGGTCGAGCCGTCGTCATAGGTGTTCCTGCGGATATCGCCGTCCATCATCCCACCACCTTCTCTGCCCCGGCCGCGACCTTCGCCATCGCCTTCGGCACGAATTTCTCCCACCGGACGACGGCGCGCTGATGCCGCCCCTCGCCGATCATGTCCACCCCGTCATGGGCGCGGACCTTGAACCACACGAACTTGCCGTCGATCGCGGTCACTTCGCTTTCCACCGTCACCGTCAGGCCGGGAGGCGTGGGCGCGACATGGCTGAAATCGACATATGTGCCCAGCGACCCTTCGCCGTCCTCGTAATAGGGCGCCATCTGTTCGACGCAGGCCCATTCCATCAGGCCGACGAAATAGCCGGTGGCCAGGACCGCCGGCATGTCCTGGAACCGCGCCGCCTCGGGGTAGAGCGCCGGCACCGTGTGCTGCGGCCCGATCCGGTGGCGGAACACCGCCCGGTCGCCTATGGCAAGTCCCGGCTTCACTTGGTCTCGGCCTTCTGGTCGCCCGGAAGAATGTAGTCGGCACCTTCCCAGGGACTCATGAAGTCGAACTGCCGGTATTCCTGCACCAGCTTCACCGGTTCATAGACCACCCGTTTCAGCGCCTCGTCATAGCGGACCTCGGTATAGCCCGTGGTCGGGAAATCCTTGCGCAAGGGATAGCCGCGGAAGCCGTAGTCGGTCAGGATGCGCCGCAGGTCCGGGTGGCCGCTGAACAAAAGGCCGAACATGTCGAACACCTCGCGCTCGAACCAGTTGGCGCTGGGATGCAGGTCGGTGATCGAGGGCACCATCTCGTCCTCGCGCACGGCGACCTTCACGCGGATGCGGTGATTCCGGTACATCGACAGGAAGTGATAGACCACGTCGAACCGCTGCACCCGTTCCGGGTGGTCCACCGCGGTGATGTCCACCAGGGTCGAGAAGCGGCACGAGGCATCGTCGCGCAGGAATTCGACCAGGGCTTTCAGATTGCCCAGGTTCGCCACCACCGTCAGCTCGCCGAAGGCAACGGCGGTCGAGACCACGGCCTCGGGCTGCTTGAGTTCGATGATCCCGGCAAGTTCCCGAAGGGCTTCGCTCATGATTACCTCACCAGGGTGCCGGTGCGGCGGATCTTCCGCTGCAACTGAAGGATGCCGTAAAGCAGCGCCTCGGCCGTAGGCGGGCAGCCCGGCACATAGACATCGACCGGCACGATCCGGTCGCAGCCGCGCACCACCGAATAGCTGTAGTGATAATAGCCGCCCCCGTTGGCGCAGGAGCCCATGCTGATCACATAGCGCGGCTCGGGCATCTGGTCATAGACCTTGCGCAAGGCCGGGGCCATCTTGTTCGTCAGCGTCCCCGCCACGATCATCAGGTCCGACTGCCGCGGCGAGGCGCGCGGCGCGGTGCCAAAGCGTTCGAGGTCATAGCGCGGCATCGAGGTATGCATCATCTCGACCGCACAGCAGGCCAGACCGAAGGTCATCCAGTGCAACGACCCGATCCGCGCCCAGTTGATGATGTCCTCGGTCGAGGTCAGGATGAACCCCTTGTCCGACAGCTCGCGGTTCAGCGCCCGGACGGCGACCTCGTGGTCGGCGCCGGCGGCATTGCCGGTCATCACTCCCATTCCAGGGCCCCCTTCTTCCATTCATAGGCAAACCCGACCGTCAGCACGGCCAGGAACAGCATCATCGACCAGAAGGCCGCCATGCTCAGCTCCCCGAAGGCCACTGCCCATGGGAACAGGAAGGCCACTTCAAGGTCGAAGATGATGAACAGGATCGACACCAGATAAAACCGCACGTCGAACTTCATGCGCGCGTCGTCGAAGGCGTTGAAGCCGCATTCATAGGCCGAAACCTTTTCGGGATCCGGGTTGCGCACGGCCAGGACGGCCGCGGCCAGGATCAGGACAAGGCCCAGGCCCACGGCCACGGCCAGAAGGATGAGGATGGGCAGATACTCTCGGAGGATCAGGTCCACGAGGGGGCTCCTTGACTGCTGGCGGCGCGCGTGCGGGCGGGCATGTCGGCCCGCCGTGTCTCCCCGCCCGTTTACTCTGCGGCCCTGCCGGGGTCAACCGAAGGAGGGCCGGAATCCGGGCTTTGCATGTGCAGAAATTTCGTTGATCCCAGCGTTTCGCTAAGGTATCCCGCCGCCGCCG